>NZ_JADEXT010000019.1:0-136238 GCF_015206985.1 Nostoc sp. LEGE 12447
GGAATGGGGAATGGGGAATGGGGAATGGGGAGCAGGGGGCAGAGGGAGACAAGGGGGATAAGGAAAATAATCATACTAAATTCCTAATGCCCTATGCCCGAATGGCACGCTTGTTAAGCTGAAACCTCCTTGCTTGCAGAGTGTGGGAGGTGTGGGAGGTGTGGGAGGACGGGGAAGAAGTCTTACCCCCCACACTCCCCACACTCCCCACACTCAAAAAGCAAGTTATATCAGGGCTTTGCGATTAACAAGTGTGCCATTCCCCTATGCCCTATGCCCCATTCCCAATTTTCAAATCCCTAAGCATTTGCCGAAGTCTTTGTCGCCAATGAGGCGCATAAGTCCCTAGAATGGCAGAAATTTTCCCACAAGCAAGCACAGAATAGGCTGGGCGACTGGCTGGTGTTGGATATTCAGCAGTTGTAATGGGGATAATACGTTCAACTTTCAAAGGAAAGCCTAGCTGTTGAGCTTCTTCAAAAATGGCAACTGCAAAGTCATACCAGCTAGCAACGCCGCTATTAGTGTAGTGATAAGTGCCACTAATTTCTGGGGTTAACTGGGGAATCGTCTGGGCTATAACTGCCGCTATATCTTGCGCCCAAGTCGGGCTACCAATTTGATCGGCAACAACACGGAGTTCTTGGCGCTCCGCTCCTAGCCGCAGCATAGTTTTGACAAAATTACTTTTGCCAAAGGTTCCATAAACCCAAGCAGTACGGAGGATGAGGTGATGGGCGCAGGCTTCCCGAATTGCTTCTTCTCCAGCAAGTTTGGTTTTACCATAAACACTCAAGGGATTAGTTGCATCGGTTTCCTGGTAAGGGCGATAGCCATTACCATCAAAAACATAATCGGTCGAAATATGAATTAGAAAAGCTCCTAATTTTTGGCTTTCTTGGGCAATAATCAGGGGTGCAGTAGCATTAATAGCGTTAGCAAGTTCGGGTTCGCTTTCGGCTTTGTCTACAGCAGTGTAAGCAGCAGCATTAATAATGATTTGCGGCTGCTTTTCTCTGATAAAGTTGCGGAGGTTATCGGGTTGGGCAAGGTCTACTATTGGGCGTGCTACTGAGGTAACATCGCCATAGCTTGAGAGGATTTGTTCTAGTTCCTTACCCACTTGACCGTTGCTACCAATCAGCAAAATTGATTTAGTCATTTGTCATTTGTCATTTGTCATTTGTCCAAGAGAAGCTACGCCCACTCTTTAACGTGGTTTGAATTAGTTCGATGAAAGACAAAGTTTTTCCACACACTATAAAAGTAAGCTTAGGGTATAGCAAGAGGCTGGGTATCTGACAAAATCCAATGACCAATGACCAATGACCAATGACCAATGACCAATGACTACTTAATCAAATACTTCAGCAGTCCTCAAAGGTTTCCCGGCTTGGTCTTTAGCTGATAAAATCGGTGGCGCACTCACAGGCCAATCTATCGCTAAATCTGGATCGTTCCATAAAATTGTGCGATCGCCTTGGGGTGTGTAGTAATCTGTAGCTTTATAGAGAACTTCGGCTATTTCTGAAAGCACAAGAAACCCGTGAGCAAAGCCTGGTGGTATCCACAGTAGACGTTTGTTCTCAGCACTGAGTTCATAACCCACCCATTTACCGAAGGTAGCCGAACTTTTTCTAATATCTACGGCTACGTCAAAGATAGTGCCAACAATGGCCCGAACAAGTTTACCTTGGGGTTGTTGAATTTGGTAGTGCAATCCCCGTAGTACATTTTGTTTTGAGCAAGAGTGGTTATCCTGGACAAAGTTGGTAACAATACCAGTCTCTTGGGCAAATTTTCGATCGTTGTAGGCTTCAAAAAAGAATCCGCGATCATCTGCAAATACTTTGGGTTCGAGTTGTATAACTTCGGGAATTTTGGTATGTAAAATACTCATCAATATTATTTCGAGTAACCCACCACAGTGTTAATTGTGTGAGTAATTTAATGCTTGTATTTTACAGCTAGCAGGTAACACTGTTACCGTGGCTTTTCCTCTTTTCACCAAGTAAATCAGGTTAGTTCAATTTGACAGTCATCGCCAATTAGAAATCGCAAGGCTTTAGGGCGGCGAGGTGCAAGAGTCAATTGTGCCCGTTGCCCAATCACACTATCAATAATGCGCTGATGAATTCCGGCAATTTTAGCGCCTTCTAAAATCACGCTGTGTTCTAAATCAGTATCAATAAGTGTCGCATTGTTGGCAATGCTACTATAAGGGCCAATAAAGCAGTTTTCTAAATGACAATTGCTACCAATGACTACTGGCCCCCGAATTGTGCAGTTAATTACTTTAGATTTTGCACCGATTTGGACTCGTCCAATAATCTGACTTTGGGCATCGATTTCGCCAAGAACTGATACTGTCAGATAGGTATCGAGAATCAATCGGTTAGCTTCTAATAAGTCATCTTTTTTACCAGTGTCAAGCCACCAGCCTTGAAGATTATATGCTAAAACTTGCTTATTCTGATTAATTAGGTATTGAATAGCATCAGTAATTTCTAGCTCGCCTCTGGCAGAAGGTTGGATATTTGCGATCGCATCAAAGATGAGGTGAGAAAAGAAATAAACCCCTACTAATGCCAGATTTGAAGGAGGAACTTTGGGTTTTTCAATTAACTGTAATACCCGTCCTGTATCATCTACCTCAGCCACACCAAAGGCGCTAGGGTTGGCAACTGAACGCAAGAGAATCAGAGCATCTGGATGTTGTTGACTAAATTGTTGCAGAAAGTAGCGTAATTCACCTAGTTGAATCAGGTTATCGCCCAAATACATGACAAAGGGAGAATTTTCTAAAAAGGGATGGGCAATTTGGACGGCGTGAGCAAGTCCGAGTGGCTGCTCTTGTACAATGTAGGTGATGTTTGCTCCAAAGTATTCTCCATTTCCGGTTTTCCCTTGGACTTCTGCTCCAGTTTCCGGGCTGATGATAATACCAATATCAGTAATCCCAGCAGCGACCATTTCTTCAATGCCATACCATAAAACAGGTTTATTAGCAACTGGTACGAGTTGTTTGGCTCCGCTATAAGTAAGGGGACGTAGGCGTGTACCTTTTCCACCAGAGAGAATTAGTGCTTTCATAGGGATTGAGGATTAATTATGAGTCAATAGTCAAGATAATCTGAAATCTGGACAAAATCCTAAATCCTGCGATCTAAATTCTCGCTTTAGTTATTTTTTATATGTAACGGGATAATACTTCAACGGTTGCTTTTCCTGTTTTTTCCCAACTGAATTGTTGGGAGTGAATAATACCTTGACTAGAAAGGTGCGATCGCAGTGTCGAATTAGTTGCGATCGCCTGCATCGCCTCTGTAATTTCTCCAGTGTTGTATGGATCGATCAGAATCGCCGCATCTCCAGCAACCTCTGGTAGGGAGGAGAGATTGGAGGTAATGACGGGAGTGCCACAAGCCATTGCTTCGAGGACAGGTAAACCAAAGCCTTCCCAGAGACTGGGGAAAACCAGAGCGATCGCTTCATTGATGATTTTTGGCAATTCGCTATATGGTACATAGTCTAGAAACTTTACTTGATTAGTGATGCCGAGTTGTGCAACTTGCGCTTTTAAAGTTGGGGTATAACGCGAATCACTTGGTCCTACTAACCACAATTCATAATCCTTGCTATTAGGTAACGCAGCAAAAGCAGCGATCAGTCGCTGGATATTTTTGTAAGGCTCTTGGCGACCAATGTAGAGAAAGTAGTTACGGGTGGGTAGATTGAGAGGGCGAAAGTGAGTGCGATCGTAGGCTAGGGGAATGGGGGTAATTTTGTTTGCAGGAATTCCGTAAAAATTGGTGATATCCTGAGCCGTAGTCTGAGAGATGCAAATAATGTGTTGTGCTTGTTTAAGAACTTGGGGAGTGTAGTAGCGGTGGTAAGGTATGAGTGGTGAAAAGCGCTTGGGAAAGCGCAACGGTATCATGTCAAAAGACGTGATTACAAAACGACAGTTGGTATAAAGAGGTGCTTCTGGAAGTGGAGAGAATAAAAGACTAGATTTGAGGTTATTATAAATTTTTGGTAGTTTAAATTGCGTCCATCTCAGGCGGCGTAAATGACCTTTAATACCTTGTTCTGACGTTTGATTAGCAGGAGTTTGATAAGAATTATAGTGAGGAAAATATTGTGAAGTTAAAAGTGTTGGTTGAAGTGATTTTAAGTGAGGTAAAAGATTAAAAGCATAAGTCGTAGTCCCTGTGGGTTTAGTAAGTATAAATGAAAGGTTAATTAATAAAGACATAATTATTTATACATAAAACTTAGTTTTATAATATCCCAACTATAAGGATTGGATGTTTTTAGATATTGATATAAAAACTTAAATATTAAATATACTCTTAACGTCAAAATTTCCCACATCGGACGATGTTTATGATAGTAGTAAATCTGGCTGCGTCTATATTCTACAGACATTTTATTGGATATTTTTTTTACAGAATGTCCTCTTAGATGAATTAGGGATATGTGGGGAGTATAAATAATTTTATACCCTTCATTCCTGACTCTTTGACACAAATCAGAATCTTCAAAATACATGAAGAATTTTTCGTCAAAACCATCTAATAGATTAAATAAATTTGCCCTAATAAAAAATGCTGCCCCGACGACAATATCTACTTCTTTAATATCTTGGAAATCCTGCTCTATAATATTAAGAGCATTTTTATTCTCAGCATATTTATGTATCTTTTGTGCTTTAAACTCTCCTCTAATTCCGATTTCAGGTGAAAAAGAAATTTGAAAACTTCCATCTGGAAAAAGTAATTTAGTACCAATAACACCTACATCTTGATTTACAGACATTAATTCTATAAGATGGGGTAAGATGTTATTTGTAAGTATTGTATCAGTATTTAATAATAATAAAAACTCCCCTTTTGCTACTTTTGCACCAGCATTATTTCCTGCTCCAAAACCAACGTTTCTTGGTAGTTTGATTAATTTGATTTCAGAAAATTTATTATCAACAATATCTATACTATTATCTTGAGAATTATTGTCTACTAAAATAATTTCACAGTTATCTTTAGGAATAAATTTTTCTAGAGAATTCAAACAATTTATTAAAACATCTGCACCATTATAGTTAACTAAGATAATTGATACTGATTTAATTAATTGTGTGTTCATTCTTACAGTGTGTGAGATAAAAATCTCAACTACCAAGTTTTACTAATATTTCCAATCAAGCCCCGATAAGTCCCTAATAAACAAGCCCATATTTTTAATTGTTTATCTTCTAAATCATATAGCATAATAAAAACAATTTGAAGCAGCATATATTTTATTCGTCGAATTAAGCTAGTGAAATGATAGTAACCTTGAGAAAAACGAGTTTCCAAATAACTATGATTACGACATATATAGTAATAACGTAAAGCTGAATATTGTTGTATGTAGCGATATTTATTCATAAATTTTACTTGAATAGGACTACCAAAATTGTGGTGCATACTAGCTTTAGTAGCAATCAGGTTATGAAAGCCTTTTTGTCTTAGTCGCAATCCATAATCAAGGTCAATACCATCAATAAATAGGTCAGCACAAGGAGGAGAAATGGTTTTAGCGGCAGCTAATGAAATTAGAGATCCTGATGTAATCGGTGAATCACATTCATAAAAATCAACACTACTATTATGTTTAAGTGCTAGAAAATGATCGTTAAAAAAAACTGCACCTTCTATAACTTTACTCGTTCTAGGATCAGAAGGAGTAGGAGCAATAATGCCAATTTTATAATTATCCTGTTGAGATAATTGATAATAAGTGGTTAGCAAAATTTCTAAACAGTTTGCAGTCGGAACACTATCTTGATCAAAAGACCATAAAAAGTCATATTTTTGTTCGATAGCCCATTTGATTGCCCAAGTTAGTCCTGCCGCAATTCCTATATTTTCTGGATGAAACTTGATTAAAATATTTTCTTTATTTGTGAGATGCAATAAAGGCTTTTTTGTGGAGTTATCTAATATCAGCAACTTGTCAACCGTAAAGGAGGATTGGCAAGCAATAGCATTAAGACAATCCATAACTGCTTTTGGATCTTCATAAGCAGTTATATAAGCTGCTATCTTATACTGAGACTTCATTTGCGTAATACTTATATAGTAAACCGATGCATAGGAAAGGCGATTGTGACATATTTAATGAATTGATAATGTAACAAACTAATTTCATTACAAATTGATATTTCTCTGATTATATCTGGATTTATTCAGAAGATTTGAAAGCGATAAGGAATTCATTATAAGCACCATCATTGTATTGTTTATCAACAATTCCCAAGCCTTCAATAATATCCCCATCGATCAAGTATTTCATTTGAGTGAAAAACTCTTCATCTGTCCAAACGTGGCAATGAGGATCTGCAAGTCCAGATTCAAAATTTTCGCATCCCCATTTATAAAACTCTTTAGGTGATTCTATGCTTTTCTGCTTTAAATCTTCAGATATAACTTTGGCAAATTCCAAGATATGTTCTAATGAAGGATAATTACAGTTATTGTAATAATCGTCGAGTAAATGTTCTATTGTTGTCGAGGGTCTTGAAGCATCAAAAGTTATTCTCTTATCTGGACAGGCAATAACTAGAAATCCTCCTGGTTTAAGCAAATTATGTAAATCTTTAATATAACTAATGACATTAGGAATATGCTCAATTACATGACAGAGAATTACAAAATCAAACTTTTTGTGAATTTGAAGGTGAACTTTAATATCTCTTTGGAGAATATATTTGATCGGCATTACTGTTTCAGCAGGAAGGTTCCAAAGAGCAATCATTTCTTCCGATGAACGAAAATCGGCAAACTCACATTTGCCAACCTCTTTGGTAACAGTTGGTAGATCGCAAGCTCCTATTTCTAAACCTTCTGCATTTTCTAAATTCACTAATTTATTTAAAAATTGCAAGCGATTTAACTGATAATCTACTCTAGTAATCATGTTTTCTACTGACTCCTATTTTTCAATCTAAAATCAATAGCTTCCTTATTTATACTTAATTCAACTTTTAATTCTAAAGCTATATTCCATAAGAATTTTCTCAAATTTCATACACATATTTTGTAACGTTAGATCCTTCACTGATTCATAGCCAGACGTTGCAATATTTTGCCTCATTCCAGCATTATTTATTAGATCCATTAATGCATTAAAAACAGCTTGTGAATTAGGTTCACATAATAGACAAGTTCCTTCCTTAACCATTGCTCGTACTGGAGGTACATCCACTTCGACTGTGGCACAGCCACAAGCCATTGCTTCAAAAACAACTGTGCTTATATTTGTCATAGAAAAAGATAGATGTATGTCAGATGAGCGCATTGCTTCTGCTGTTTCAGCTTGAGTTAAAACTCCCAAATTTTCGTAAGGAAATGGAAGTTCTAAAGCTTCTTCCAGTCCATACAATTTGATTTGCACATCAGAATTGTGCTGATGCAATTTATTTAATGATTCTACTCCCAAAGCAAAATTACGCCTGGGGATATGAGGACGAGCAAAAAATAGTATTGAACAGGGTTTTGTTGTACTTAAATGACGATGCAAAATAGGATTTTCAGCTAAAAATACTTCACCTAAAGGAAAATCTACATACGGATAGTCAATTTTATTTCTTTGGCTCAATATCTCTGCCAAATACTTGCCTAAAGTAATTATATTTAAAGGTAAATTATAAGTGGCTTCTGCTTGAGTAAAGTTAGCCTCTCCAGGTTTATAAAAGTAAGGTTCATAATCTTGAACATAGTATGCTTTGAATCGGGTATTAACTAGTTGCTCAACAACATAAGCTGTAGGCCAATTTGTAGCGATCGCTATATCTGATTCTACAATTCCAGCATGACCACAATGAATGATAGCCTTACTCTTCCCAAAATTCTCCTCGCAAAAATCTCTTACTTGTTCAGTAGTAAAATTGGTTAGATGAGCAATTGGTTCAATATAGATATTGACGGTGTGTTCTTTAGCTGCCAGATAATAAGCTAAATTAAAAATATGTTTATAGCCTCCACCCGTTTGAGCAATTGGCGCTCGCAGAATAAAAGCAATGGAAAGAGGTTTATTGGGTGATAAACTTCCCCCCAATAAATATTTCCACTTCTCCATACTTTCTGTAGCTGCAACCCGCGTCAAATAGCGAGAATTTACATCTTCAAAAGCTTTATGCCCCATTTCCTGTCTCAACTTCTGGTTAGTTACCAATTGATACAGAGCATCTTTCCATTCATCCAAATTATTACACAGTAGTCCATTAACTCCATCTTGAATAGCGACACGAAAAGCACTTGTATCCGAAGCAATTGTTGGGACAGATAAAAGCGCTGCTTCAAAATATTTGAGTTCACTTTTTGATTCGGTAAAGTCATTATTTTTTTCCAAGGGTGCAAGATTAATATCAACTTTCCGGTACAGTTCTGGTAAATCCCTCCAAGGCATATATGGAACACACTCTATTTGTGAGGCAACTTCCTGTAATGCTTCTGGGATATCGAGATGTCCAACTACCATGAGGCGGACATAAGGAAATTCTGTGAGAATGCTTTTTAAGGCTAAAACACATTCTGCAAAATCTTTAACATGGGTTTTAGTACCACTAAAATAGGCAATCCGAAGCATCCCATCATTAGGAACATAACTCTTACGAGCTTCGATCGCTCCTTGTTCCATCTCATCACTTATACGATTACGTAAAATTACTGAAACTGCATCAGGAAAAGTTTGTTGTATTTCTTGCTGGAGTTTGTTTGTACTTACTGTTATGTAGTCACATAAAGACATGGATTTACGATATCGCTTTACTCCATTTTCGTATAAAGTCTTCTCTTGTTGATCCATTAGCGTACAAGCATGAATTTGAGAAATACGGGATGGATCAAACACTAAGTCGTCAGTATCAAAAATAACTTTTATGTCTAGTTTTTTTGCATTGAAAACAAACTGTTCAAATTCGTTAGTATGGGGAACTCGATGAGCAATAATTATTTTATATTTAGTGATAAGTTCATTGTATAAAAATACCATTGGTTCATATACATCAACTGTATAGCCAAGGTACTTTAGGATTTCCGCTTGATGATGACATCGATAACGATAAGAATCTCCCGGGCACCCACTAATAAAAGCAAACATTTTTAACCTGTTATCAGTGAATAAATCTTCTTGAAGAGAGTTAGAAGTTTTCAGGATGTCTTCTGTTTTATTAACTATGTTTAACTCCTTATTATGTGTAAATATTTCTGAGGCGGGAACCAAATTTAGGAAACCCTTAACTCTGAACCAAGTTTTCCTTAACTTCCAGAACTTACTGCTTTGCATTGCAGTAATAGAAGTTTGAGCATATATTAATTCAGACTGTGATTTCTCTAATTTCGCCTGAGTTTGTCGGAGTTGAGATTGCGATCGCTCCAATTCTGTCTGGGTTTGCTGTAGATTAGACTGCGATCGCTCCAATTCTGTCTGGGTTTGCTGTAGATTAGACTGCGATCGCTCCAATTCTGTCTGCGTTTGTTGTAGATTAGACTGCGATCGCTCCAATTCTGTCTGCGTTTGTTGTAGATTAGACTGCGATCGTTCCAGCTGAAGCTGATTACCCTGTACTTGAGCTTGGGCTTGATCCAGTTCTGCTTGCGTTGAATGTAGTTGAGATTTCAATTGCTCCGATTCTTCCAACAGCTTAGAGAAGCGTTCGCTTATTGCAGCATATTCTCCTTCTATAGTCCAAGGATCTGCCCGAATAATAAACTGTAAAGTGTCAGCATCTTTATCTTCTTCAATTTGTTTAATAGTATTACTGTCGAATTGTTCTCTCTTATTTTGAGGTATCAAAGAACTCTCTGAAAAAACTTCTAGTTTTGTCCGATCGGCAATATTTACGAAATATCCTGGTATTTTAAATAACTCCTCAACCGTTTCTCTGGTAAAAAACCTCAGATGAGTATTATCTAAAATCCCTAATTCTGTATATTCAAATTTACCTTGTAGTAAAGATAAGCGAATTGCACCGTGAGCAATATTTGGAATAGAAGCAATTACATATCCATCTTTTTTTAATATTTGCTTGGTTTCTTCCAAAACTTTCCAAGGGTTTCGCAGATGTTCTAAAACATCTCCAAACACTGCAACATCGAATTCCTGGCTAGGCAATATTTCTGTAACAGAAACAAAATCTAAGTCGGCAACTATTACTTCTTTACAGTACTGTTCGGCAACTTTAGCAGCATCTAGATTTATCTCTACACCTGTGACAATACAGCCTTTTCTACTAAGTAACTGAGCAAAGTAACCAGTCGCACACCCAAAGTCTACTACTCGCTGATTGTCTCCAATGAGGTTTAACATTTTCCTTAAAACGTGGTTTTCCCCCAAACCTTCTTCTGTAAGATTTTCAGCCGATGGATAATCTTTTGACCAATCTTTATTCATAATAATCTAACTTTAATATCTGTATTAATTAAGCTGGTGTCACAACTGTTGGTAAAACTTTTTTGTTTACTTTAACCACCATCGGTTGATGGACTAAAGCATGAATGAGCTTTCCAGTGTCTGGGGGTAAAATTTGAAAAACCATTATATTATCAATCCAGTCAAAGCTAAGAGATTCATAGCTTTCAGCTCCAGCAACTGTTAAGCTATAAGAACTAGGTCGAAGAGGTAAATTAAATTTGAACTTAATTTCTATTTCTTCTCCTGGTTCTAGTTTATCTATTTTGATATTTTCTTCTAAAGTATTGCTACCAATTACTTCATTGCCATTTTTATCACACAGATGAAAGCCAACAATACAACTTTTTATAACAGAATAAACTTTTAAATTCACAATTAATGTTACTTCTTCATTAAATGCAAAGATTGGACTTTCGCCAGCATAATGACCTAATTGATTCAGGATTTTTACGCTTTCGATTCTGGCTTTTCCACTTCCTCTGCGTGTTGCTTTGCTGAAATTGGAACTCGGAGATTCAATTTCAAAATTTGGAGAATCTGAAGCTTGTATTGAGTTATCTACAACAGTATTTCCTTGCTGTTGGGAGTTAACTGTAATATCTTGTGCTAAACCTAATTCAAGTTCTGTAACTAATTTTAAATATTCAATTATAACGGTATTAGGCAATCCTGTCGTATGTATTTTTCCGTCATGAATCATCACCGCTGAATTGCACAATGTTTTAATTGCGCCTGCATCGTGGGAAACAAATAATGTTGTAACTCCAGAATCCATCATTGCACGCATTCGCCGCATACAACGATGTTGAAATACAACATCTCCAACAGCAAGTGCTTCGTCAACAATTAAAATCTCTGGATCGACATTGACTGCAACAGCAAATGCCAAGCGGACATACATACCACTAGAATAAGTTTTAACAGGTTGCTCGATGAAATCGCCGATATCGGCAAAAGCGGCAATATCATCAAATCTGTCTTCGATTTGTTTTTGACTTAATCCTAGCAATTGTCCGTTAAAAAAGACATTTTGCCTGCCAGTAAACTCTGGGTTAAAACCACTTCCTAATTCTAATAAAGCAGAAACTCGACCTACGACTCGCACATCACCACTGGATGGTGTCAGGGTTCCCACTATAATTTGTAGCAATGTACTTTTTCCAGAACCGTTGCGTCCAACGATTCCAACTGTCTGTCCTTTGGGAATCTCAATGTTGATATCCCGAAGTGCCCAAAATTCATCTGTTCTACTCTTACCAGGTAGCAAAACTTCTTTTAGCCTATCTACAGGTCGGCTATACCGTTTGAAACGCTTCGAGACATTCTTAAGGGAAATAGCAATTTCTTCACCCATACTTTTGCTGTCAATCCTAAAAACTCACACACTAAAGCTAAAATGCGATGTCTACGACGGGGTACGCCTATGCACTCATCTTATTTTGCCAGATGTCACTACATAGTTAATGCTGGCATCTCTAGCTAAATGACTCCATGCTATCAAACTGTTAGTTCACAATACATCGGCGAATGCTGGACGTAGGCGGCGATAACACCACAACCCCCCAAAAAAGATTACAACTGCAATTAGTGAAGAAACTCCCCACTCGCCCCAGTGTTTGACTTCTCCAACTAAAACTATGTCACGATAAACTTCAGCGATCGCTGCTATTGGATTTAACCAGAATACCAAAGTCCGCCATTGCTCAGGAATTGCTGATGCTGGATAGACAAGCGGTGTCGCATAAAACCAAATATTTAAAATCACCCCTAAAGTCTGCGGGATATCTCGCAAAAACACTGTTAGTCCTGCCACTAAATAGCCCAATCCTGCCGTTAGCAATAACTGTGTTAGCCATACAAAGGGTAATAGCGCCAAGGTAGCATGTAAAGTATGAGAAGTTACCGCCACAAAAAAAATCAACGCCATTAAACCCAAGGAACTCTCAATGAACGTTGATAAAATTGGCACGAGCGGTAACAAAGTTAGGGGAAATACAACTTTCTTGACTAAATTCGGCTGTCCTACGACTGAACTAGCAGACTGCATCAAACCCCCCATAAAAGCAATCCAGGGAAGCAAACCCGCAAATAGCCACAAACCAAAGGTGAAGTTATTTTCTGGTAAAGTTTTCAGACTTAACTTCACCTTCAACACAACCGAAAACACATAGGTGTAAATCAGTAATTGTGATAGCTGATTTAGCAAAGGCCACAAATTGCCTAAAACAGAACCCTTATACCTCGCTTCTAAATCACGACGCACCAAAGTTCTCAGCAAGTCAAACTTTGCCCACAACCGTTCATTTATCGGTAGTATACGCCTCAGCCTCCCTGCCTTATGTACAAATCCTCGTATTGCTCGCAACAATTCCTGCTTCCTCGTTCACTACCGACACACCCAATTTGTCTCCATAAAGCTTAATAGCTATGAAAGTATCCTTGTGTTACTTGGGGAATACATTATTACTAGAAAATCTTACACAAATTGTCTTGGTGATTATACAATGAATCGGCTATTGCTAAGTATATTTTTCTTAGCAATATAAATTCTGTTGGCAACACTGCTTGTCTTGTGTAAGGACGCAAGTTTTTGCTTAACTCAAGCTATCTGGATCAATTCCTTGCGATCGCAGACACTCTGCTAATCGCTCTGCCGTTGGCTGTCTTGCTCTGCTTTTTCTCCTAGCTTTGCCACCCAACCCCCTGAAGTATACCAACGCAACCACAAACCCTTTATATTACAAAGGATGGCCGGCATGGTAGTAAAGGTTTAAGTTGCTAGCAAACAAAACTTCTTCAGATGGATAAGATTTAGAGGTTGACAAGTCTCACTCAGAAAATCCGCCTGAATGCAGTGAAATTTATCCGTAAAACCTGATTTTCATATTAATTCACTGGGTAAATCATCCATCCTAAGCATGGTTTCTTGTGGTGGACGGAGGATAGTTTGATACATAACTATTACTTTGGTTGCTTAACTCAAGCTATCTAGATGAACCTCTAACGATCGCAAATGTTCCACCAATACGACTAATCCTTGCGATCGCATCTGTGGTTAATTTTAAGTTCTGAGGTTAGAAGTTTAGAATTTTCTCCCTCATCTCCCCTGAATTTGTGAAAGCTGAGTCACGGATTCCGCTACACTGAGACTGGTTTGTTGCATTGTAATCAGGCATGGAAATCGGACAAAAGGTTAAAGTGTTTCGTTTGCGCGATCGCGTTTCTCCCCCAATTGTAAAAAAACTAGGACAAGTGGGTATCATTCAAGGCTACAAAGTCATTGATAGTGGGATCGGTGTAGTAGTGCTGTTTGAGGACAATACTTCCACTTGGTTTTTTGAAGATGAAATTAAACCTGTGTAGTAATAAAGAACTCAGATCGGAGTTTTTCTCAGTATCTGAAATTTCCAGCACAGGTTGAGAATCTTTATTGAGTGCTAAGTTGGAATTGAAAAGATCGGCGGTGAAAACAGGAATCAAGTAATGGCTCTAATATTGACATTTTTGGGCAAAGGCGGCACCGCTCGTACCAAAATTGCGATCGCCGCAGCCAAATTATTGGCAAGTCAAGGCAAGCGCGTACTCCTAGCAGGACAAGCAGAACCAACATTGTCAATCCTGTTGGGTACTACCATTGCTGCCGATCCTCAAGAAATCGCTCCCAAGTTACAGGCGGTACAGTTTCAAGCATCTGTACTGCTTGAGCGCAACTGGGACGAAGTGAAAAAACTGGAGGCACAATATCTCCGCACGCCCATCTTCAAAGACGTTTTTGGTCAAGAACTGGTAGTATTGCCAGGGATGGACAACGCCCTAGCTCTCAATGCTATCCGCGAATATGATGCCAGTGGCAAATATGATGCGATCGTCTACGATGGCACGGGTGACTCTTTAACGTTGCGAATGTTGGGTTTGCCAGAATCACTCAGTTGGTATGTCCGGCGATTTCGGCAATTATTTGTCAACTCCGATTTGGGGAAGACTATTACTGAATCGCCTTTAATCCAACCCCTGATTAGCAGCTTTTTCAATATCAACTGGACAGCAGATAATTTTGCAGGGCCTACCAACCAAGTCAATAATTTCTTGGAAAAAGGGAGAGCCGCTCTTGCCGATCCGAAGCGTCTTGCTGCTTTCTTAGTGACCACAGGAGATCCAATTGACGTAACAAATGCTCGTTATTTATGGGGTAGCGCTCAACAAATTGGTTTAACTGTCGGTGGTGTTCTGCTTGTGTCTCCTGAGACAAACGTCAATCTGCCAGAGGAATTTATACCCCTACCTGTGAGCGTTGTTCCCGACTCGCCAACAGGTGACTGGCAAGCACTGATAGACGCACTACCCAACTTTGAAGCACAAGCTTTACAGGCTCCTAAACCAATTGAAATAGACATCCACAATCGTCAAGTACGCTTATTCTTGCCAGGATTTGACAAAAAGCAGGTCAAGCTTACCCAATATGGGCCAGAAGTCACGGTAGAAGCAGGAGACCAGCGACGGAATATTCCCCTACCCCCGGCTCTCAGTGGCAGACCTGTGGCTGGAGCAAAGTTTCAGAATAATTATTTGATAATTTCGTTTTAAGTTATGGGAATGGGGCATGGGGAATGGGGCATGGGGAATAGGGAATAGGGAATAGGGAATAGGGAAGAAACTTAATCCCAATGCCCAATGCCTAGTGCCCAATGCCCAATGACGGCAGTTGCTCCACTTGGGAAGACCCCAAGACCGCACTGCCTCCCCAATGCCCAATGCCTAATTAATCAGTAAAAATTATGTCAGAATCAACTCCCATTACTCCAGACCCTAACCCATCTGAGGCATTAGACTCAGTGGTAAATAATCCCAATGAGCAAGCAATAGCATCCGCCGATCGCAATGCGAAAACTAGGCAGTTGCTAGGGATGAAAGGTGCAGCTGCTGGAGAAACTTCAATTTGGAAAATTCGTTTGCAGCTAATGAAGCCGATTACCTGGATTCCCTTAATTTGGGGCGTAGTCTGTGGTGCGGCTTCTTCGGGTAACTATACTTGGACGCTGGAAAATGTGTTGAAGGTATTAACCTGTATGCTGCTGGCTGGGCCATTGATGACAGGTTACACCCAAATCCTCAATGATTACTACGATCGCGAAATCGATGCCATCAATGAACCCTATCGCCCGATTCCCTCTGGGGCAATTCCCCTACCACAGGTAATTATTCAGATTTGGGTGTTACTGATTGCTGGCTATGGTTTGGCGTTTGCGTTGGATGTGTGGTCTGGTCATGAATTCCCGACAATTACAGCGATCGCAATTATCGGTTCTTTCATCGCCTATATTTATTCTGCACCTCCCCTGAAACTCAAGCAAAACGGCTGGCTAGGCAGCTATGCCTTGGGTGCAAGTTACATTACCCTACCTTGGTCTACAGGACACGCTTTGTTTGGCGATCTCAATTCCACAATTGTGGTTTTGACAATGTTTTACAGCTTGGCTGGATTGGGTATTGCCATTGTCAATGACTTTAAGAGTGTAGAAGGCGATCGCCAGCTAGGATTAAATTCATTACCCGTAATGTTTGGTATCACCACTGCGGCATGGATTTGTGTAGTGACAATTGATGTATTTCAAGGATTTATCGCAGCTTATCTCGTCAGCATCCATGAGAATTTGTATGCAGCAATCCTAGTATTGTTAATCATCCCGCAAATCACCTTGCAAGATATGTATTTCTTGCGCGATCCTGTGAAGAATGATGTTAAGTACCAAGCCAGCGCCCAACCGTTCCTTGTGCTAGGAATGCTAGTAACAGGTTTAGCGCTAGGTCATGCTGGTATTTAAATACTTCTATAGTCGGAAGTTAGGAATTAGGAGTTAGGAGTTAATATACTTCTAATTCCTAATTTGTATCAGGACATACTATGTTAGAAGTGATATTTTTCCTCCTTCATGGGATTCAACCTTTGTTAATCCCAATATGCTTTATCACTGCTTGGACTATAACTATTCTCGTTGTTATGAGTCTCTGGACGGCGGCGCGAGATAGCGTGGCTACAGCCAAGCAAATGCATCAAATCCCCTGTACTGGCTGCCAATTTTTTACCGACAATTACCGTCTGAAATGTACTGTACGCCCATCTATTGCCAATACAGAAGAAGCGATCAATTGTCTTGACTATCAACCGAAGACTAATCCTTATTTGTATTAGGGACTGGGGATTGGGGACTGGAGGAAATGAGGGAGACAAGGGGAAAAGGGTAATAACCCATACCCAATGACAAATGACTAATGACTAATGACTAATGACTAATTTCCAGCAAAATTTTTAAAACACCGTGACTTTGAGCGTGTTCAAAAGCTACAAGCCCTTCAATGAGTGGGTAAGTGGCATGAATCAGGGGTTGTACGTCAATTTGTCCTGTGGCTAGTAGCTGGAGGGCTGGAGTAAAGGGGCCACAACGGGAGCCGATGAGAGTGATTTCATCCACTACTAAAGAAGAAACATCTAAGCTGAGGTTGCCAGCATAAGTACTTTTAAGAACAAGCGTACCACGGGGACGGAGGGCGCGGCGGGCGATCGCAAATCCTTCTGGGTTGCCTGTACATTCTACTGAGATATCGAAATATCCATCTTTTACAGCATCAGCTAAACCAGTTTTAATCCCCCGTGCCTCTAAGTTGGCAAGTTTGTCTTGATGTCGCCCCACAGCCAAGAGTTCACAGCCAGTTAAGGCTAGTGTCTGGGCTACCAACTGCCCTAATTTGCCATCTCCAACCACTAACACGCGGTCATTTGGACGTAATGACACTTGCTGCTGAATTTCCAAAGCTGCTGCTATGGGTTCGGTAAATGTAGCTACTTCTGTCGGCACATTATCGGGTACTAAATGCAGGTTCTTTACCGGCAAACAGAGATATTCACCAAAGGCTCCATTCCGATTGACAATACCTAAAACTGTGCGATTTTCGCAGTGAGTTGGTTGTCCACTCCGACAAAACCGACAATGGCCACACACAGCGTTGATTTCTCCAACTACGCGTTGGTTAACTAAGTGTTCTGGCCCTTTTTCAACCACACCGACAAATTCATGCCCTAAAATACCAGTGTAGGGATAGTAGCCTCTGAGTAGTTCCAAATCAGTGTTACAGATACCCGCACGCAAGACGCGTATCAAAGCTTCACCTGGTGGTGGTTCAGGAATGGGAATATCTGTACGTAGTTGCAACTGGTTATTTTCGAGCCAAAGTCCTTTCATTTTTTTTCACGTCCTTTGCCTAATATGTTGTCATACCAGTTTCAAAAATCTTTGCAAAATAATTAATCGGCTGTAGGAGCGTACATCTATACGCCTCTACCCACGCTTATGTCTCTGTACTAGGTATTTCTTTAGTTTTAGTTACATCAATTTTGCTTAACCAAGTAACCAAGTCTTCTGAATCAAGTGCGATCTCGCTTCCTAAAGTTTTGATATAAAGAAGTCCATCACTAATAATTAAATCTCGGATTGGATACCATGAATCCCGCGTCCTGATCAGAAGTTCCAAGGGAATCCCTAGTCTTGAAGTATACTTGCGATATTTCCACCAAGCTCGCCATAGAAGTACAGATTTAGTACAGTGCATCTCATAGCCTTTGGGAACTTCGCTGTATTGATACTGATAGAAACCTCGACTATCTACTTCTCCTTTGAGAAGATAACTATATTCTGCTAATACCTGATTTATCAATTCCCACTGGGATGATTTTGGAGAAATCAAGAATTCAGATAGTGTATTAGATAGTTGAAAGGTGGCAATCACACCTTCAGCTTTTGCTGTCAGTTGGTTGGTTTTATAAACTGTTTGCGCTGTCAAAGCAGGATTTGACAACAAAATTTCTTTTTTCTGGATAGAGTTTTGCACAAACTCTCGAATTAAATCTAGATTAGATAACATAAAATTATTTATACTAAATTAAGCAGTGTGATATAAGCCACAACGGTACTTAAATTAGTAACTACATTGGTTTGGCACTTAAAACAGGATTATTACTAGTTTTATTTATACTCAATTCTTTGTCTGACTAGGGCTTTATTAACTTTGATGTCGGGATGTCGCCGTTCACTACTCTGATTGACAAAATAACTGTTTTAAGTGTGAGAGCAGCTGATTAGATTTTTACGCCATCCAGAAAAGGTTGAAATACCGGAACTAATTCGGGACGACTGACAACCAAAGTGGGAAAAGAGCGATCGCTATAATCTTCTCCCGGTGACAACGGAAACGGTTCTGATTTAAGCGATGACCATACTCCACCAGCAGCCTGGACAATTACCCAAGCCCCCGCTATATCCCAAACTTTTGGTGTCGCCTCAATACCACCCAATGTTGCCCCAGTAGCAACCGTCAAAAAGTTATAGCTAGCTACACCCAACATCCTAATTTTGCAGGGAAAGCCGTTTTTGATAACTGCGGTACTACGAGAACAAAGGTTAAAAAAGTGATTATTGCTGGGACTATCAATACTAGTGTGGATGGGGTGGTGGTTGAGAAAAGCTCCTGTTGGTGTTGCTAAACCAGATGAACCCGCCCAAAAACCATGAAAAGCTTGATTCAATGTTGGTGCGTAAACATAACCGAAAATGGGCGTACCTCGATACAGTAAACCCAGAGATATTGTCCAGATGGGAATGCCGCGTGTAAAGTTGGTTGTACCATCTAGGGGGTCAATTACCCAACACCACTCAGTACCGGGAAATGACTGATCGCTCTCTTCGCTCAAAATGCCATAACCAGAAAAATTAGAAGCGATCGCATCCCGAATTTCCTGATCTGCCCATTTATCTGCTTGCGTCACCAAACTTCCATCAGCTTTTTGGGAAGCCTGTACTTGCCCAAAATCTTGCATTAGCTGCTTACCCACCCTGGTAGTGGTAGTTTGGGCAAAATCTAGAATTGTTGTCCAAAAATCATTCATTGGTTATTAGTCATTTGTCATTGGTCATTTGTCATTGGTCATTGGTCATTTGTCCCATGCCCAATGCCCAATGCCCCATGCCCTATACAGTTTAGTCTAAATCGCTTTCTAAAACCGAAGCGATCGCTTGCTTGGTACTTGTTTGAAATTCTGTGATGTTCACCCGATTTAGAAACCAAATCGATAGCACCATTCCTACTGCTTCTAGGGCAAATACCAGTCCATAAGCTAACTCTAAACTCGGTAACAGCTTGCGTCCAATATCCAAAACTGTACCTCCGATGACTACCGCCACACCTCTAGAGAGGGACTGTGCTAATCCCCATGCCCCAATAAACGTACCTGCGGCTTCCGCTGCGGTAAGATCCAACATCAAGCTAATTGCTGCTGTAGTTAAGAAACCTGTGGCTAAACCGAATAAGACCAAACCTAGTTTGAGAACTGCTGCATTAGCTGTGAATCCTGATATACCTAGCAAGATTGCACAGAATGCTACCAACATACAGCCTAGACGTGCAGTTCTGCGCTTACCCAAACGCGGGACAATATAAAAGCCTGTAACGCCGTAGGCAATCAGTAGACCTGTTCCATAAAAAATATTTAATTTGGTGCTTTCCGCTAGGGGCATTTTAAACACTTGACCCGCATAAGGCTCCAAAATCGGGTCTTGCATAAACAAACTGATAGTCATCACCAGTAAAAAGGTAAAGAATATACCTGTTTGTGGGCTAGCTGTCAAAATTTTCCAAGCATTGCCCAGAGTAATGCTATCTTCCCGGTTCACCAGTGTGGAACGGGTTGAGTATTGGGAATACTTTTTTTCTACGCCGAATGTGGCGGCGATCGCTAAACCAAATACAATTGCTGGGACGATAGTAAACAATCGGTTGATTGCTGGCTGCAAGGTTTCTAAAGTTGCTTCTGGCGTTAACTGTTTCAGCAAGCTGGCACTAATAATTGCCCCAACAATAATCCCCACCATTAGCATCGACCAAACCACACCGACTACTTTAGAACGGTTATCTTCTTCAGATATATCCACCAACAAAGCAGCAAAGGCAGTACCGCTAGCACAAATTCCTAGACCGTATACAGCAAACACTAAAGCCAAAAGTGCTGTCCAGCCGATTGTTTGGGTTGTCCATACCCAAGTACCTGCACTATTTCCAGCAACATTCATCTGCCACATTACTTGTACAGCTAAAAATGCTGCGATCGCAAATATTGCCGCGCCTACCCAAACATAAGCTGTGCGGTGGTATCCCCATAACGGCTTGGCATCAGAAATCTGGCCAAACCAGATACGGGAAGGAGCAACAAATAAAGGCAGTGCTAAAACTACTGAAACCAGTGTCGCCGGAATTGCTATTTCTTGAATCATGACTCTGTTGAGTACGCCCAGAGTCAAAATGGACATCATGCTCAACCCCATCTGAAATAAACCTAGCCGGAACATGGTCAGCAGGTTTACCCTTGGCACAGATAGGGATTTTGTTTTGGTATCAAATACTTCACCGCTTGCCATAGCTACTTTTTCGTATAGTTTATAGGATTTAATCTCTCTCTATTTAAATAAAGATAAACCCTACCCGCTCAAAATCAGCGAACGAAAAATGGAAGTTACGATGCGATCGCACTTATTTGGCAAGCAATTATACACGTTGATTAGCATAAGCTTCAGCCAAGTTAGGATTAATCTTTAGGGTTTGGTGGTAATCCGCGATCGCATAACAAGAGAATTTTAGGATGAAGTAGTGAAACGAGACTCCATTTACTATCAAATTTTTAAACGCTTTCCTGGGTTACTCTTTGAACTGGTTGATAATCCTCCTCTGCAAGGGCAAAACTATCGATTTGAATCACTTGAAGTCAAAGAAACCGCTTTTCGTCGCATTGATGGTGTGTTTTTACCTCCAGAGGATGCAACATCCAGAGCGATCTTTTTTGCTGAAGTTCAATTCCAAAAAGATGAAGCCCTTTACCATCGGTTCTTTACTGAGTCACTGATGTACTTGAACAGGAATCGTTCTCAGTACGATGATTAGTTTTGTGTAGTAATTTTTTCATCACGCTCTTTGGAACCAAGGGATCAAAAAACTCATCGAATATTTCTCAACAGCGACCAAGTGCAGCGAATCTATTTAGATGAGTTAGGCGCGACCAATCAGCAGCCAATAGGCATCAACTTGATGCAGTTGACTCTAGCATCGGAGTTGGGACTTGGTAGGATGGGACTCCAGTCTCTAAAGTTTGCATAGCACTTCTACACTCACTCCCCCGAAAAATTGTTATGCTGCGTCCTGGACAACTAAGTTTTCACTTGAGTTGGGGAATACTAAAACTATGTATTACTTTTTATATTTTATATATGCGTCCAACTTTATGTGACACTTTCAGAAGTCGTGCCTTGTGGACATGGGATATGCTTGATAAAGGACGTTCTATTAATTGTCAAATTGGAGAAGAAACTTTAACAGATTTAAATATTCTTGAGCTAAAAATCAGGCACTCGGATGAAATTTGCAGCATAACATTTAATAAAATAGACGAAGGAGCAAACGGCGCTGATTGGGAATGGTGGTTTACTAATTCCAGTGCAAACAAATGGATAGGATTTCGAGTACAGGCTAAAGTTATAGATATTAAAAAGCAATGTTTTGAGCATCTTTATTACAAAAATCCAAAAAATTCATTACATCAATGCGACATTCTCATAAATGATTCTTTAGCCAAACCATATCCCCGGATTCCTTTGTACTGCCTTTATTCAAACTGGAGTAATTCAACTGAACTACCTTTAGAATATGAAAACTACTACAGCTTAAGGGAGATTTATGGCTGTTCTATACTTCCTGCATTTGCAGTTCGTTATTTACGTTGTAAGAATAAAAAGCCAAAACATCTCAAACATTTGTTTCAATATATGCGACCTTGGCATTATTTAGTATCTTATAGCAAAGATAAATCAAGTGAATTACCGCAGAGAGTTTATGATTATTGGGTGAATTTTATCCGTCCAATAGAGAATTTTATTATTGAAGAACTTGATGATAATATTCTTCTGGAACTAAATGAATGGCGGAATAAATATTTAGAAAAATATAATAAAATCTGCTTAGTAGATGAACCACCCCAAGAAGTCATTAAGCTAATGAATAACGAACTAGTAGATCGACCTGATCCAAATTTGCGATCACTTACTGTTTTTAAAGAACGAGACAAAGGATTTGAGCAACGAGAGGAGTTAATAAGTAACTTTTAGAAATTAATTCTAAGCTTTAGTATTCAGAAAAATTAAGCAACAAATTTAAAACATTTACTGCTAACCGCATCAGTAGCAATAATGATATTTATTCAAAATATTGTGAAGAAAGAAGTGCGACACTCTAAAACATCCTATCAAGTAGCTGTGTAATCTGTCGCTGTGTTTATAGCATAAATCATTAGTAGCATTTAGTTTTGGAGAAACTCTTACTATAAGTGCAGATCATCCAGGGTTAACCCCTTAATAAATCACGCTATTCAATTCTCGTTTCTTAACTAGGTACAACAGCTTAAGAGCATTGCCACTGGCACGCTTCTGACCGATTTCACACTTTTGAACCGTTGATAGAATTTTATTCAAAATCGCAGCAAATACTGCCTGGCTGATAAAAGATTTTGAAGTAAATATAATAGTAACTTTTATTAAAGTTCTGGTATTGTGCTGTAACTTTATCGGGCACAATCAAGCCAGATAAAAATATCAATATTAAAATGTGGTTTTAACTACGCTATTCCATTGAATTAGTAAGATAAACTTGCCGTATGTATGTCATCAAACTACTTAGCTTCATCCAGTAACCAAAAAGGCATAAGTAATGAGTCAAGCACCAGTCAAAGTAATATTATGGGAAGAAAATCAAAAAGATTTTCTAAAAAAGTTCTATGATCTTCAATTTACTCCCAGAGTAGGAGAGGAAGTTTACCTAAAAAAAGAGAAATGGAAAGTAACCAGAGTTGAGCATGATGTAGAAATTAGTGAAATTAATGTCTACATGCAATTAATCAAAAAAGTCAAGCAGGAGAAACCATCTAATTCATAATTACCAGTAAATACACTCAACTATAGCAATCCTATTTGATTTGTGAGAATTGCACCCCGCAGATCCTCGACTTCGTAAAAGTTGTCGGGGATCTTGTTTAGGGACTTGCAAAAAATAAATTATCCCAAATTATTTATAGTTTTTAGGGGCGCAAGGCTTTGCGTCCCTAAAACAAGATATTTTTTTAACTGAAAGTCCCTTATGCGCGTTTGATTCAGGGTTTAAATCGCGATCGCACCGTGAAGATCCTTAAAAACACTAGATCAACTTCCCCACACCCAATCTTGTCTGTAACGATACACTATAAAAGTAAAGAAATGTAAATAAACTAAATTTTGCAACCGTGGAAAATATCACATTGGGGCAAAATGGCCCATCTGTTACACCCTTGTGCATAGGCACTTGGGCTTGGGGTGATAAACTATTTTGGAATTATGGCGATCGCTACGGCCCAGAACAGTTACAAGAAGCATTTACCGCAGCCTTAGAAGCTGGTATTACGTTCTTTGATACTGCCGAAATCTACGGAATGGGAAAGAGCGAGGAATTTTTAGGGCAATTTCTGCAACAGACACAACAACCTGTACAAATCGCCACAAAATTTGGCCCCGTACCGTGGCGATTTACAGCCCAATCTGTCTCGGATGCTTTAACAGCCAGCCTCAAACGGCTACAACTTGAGCGGATCGCACTGTACCAAGTGCATTGGCCTTTTGCCTTCTTTTTAAGTCAACAAACTTTGATGAATGCTCTAGCGGATGAAGTGAAGCGGGGCAGAATTGCGGCAGTCGGTGTGAGTAATTACTCAGCAGAGCAAATGCGAGACGCGCATCAAATATTGGGAGCCCGTGGAGTGCCTTTGGCTGTGAACCAAGTCCGTTATTCTTTACTCAGTCGCCAAATTGAAAGCAAAGGTATTTTAGCAACTGCGCGTGAGTTGGGTGTGACGATCTTGGCATATAGTCCTTTAGCACAGGGATTACTCACAGGTAAGTACAGTATTAATAATGCTGAAATCCCCACTGGTGCGAGAAAAATAGACCCGCAATTTAAGAAAGAAGGTCTGCAAAAAATTGCCCCAGTCATATCTTTGCTACGCAACTTCGGGGAAAAATATGATCGCACACCTGCTCAAGTTGCTCTCAACTGGTTAATTGCTCAGGGTAATGTTATTCCCATTGCTGGGGTGAAGACAGCCGAACAAGTACGGCAGAATGCTGGTGCTTTGGGCTGGAAATTGAATGACGATGAAATTGCAGAATTAGAACTAGTTAGTCGTCCTTGGCTGTAGCAGTTTTAAACTACTCAAATACAGGAGGCCAAATTTCTGACACTACTAGCTCCCAACCCGATAGTAAGTCTGATAGTGTCAGTTTCTCATTGCATCTTTAAATTGATCTTCCTGCAAACTGGTAGAAAAAGTTACCAAAAAAGCCAAAAAGTCAAGAGCCAAAGCCAAAATATTGACTCCTAACTCTCAACTCTCCAATTTTAGATTTGGATTTTGGATTGAAGAAAAAACCTCAAATCTAAAATCCAAAATTGATTAACTTCTAACTCTTGACTAAGAAGCTGATTCTCTAGCTGTAGGTGAACCTATCTTTTTACTGGGGGATGCAGAAGACTCTTGCCCACTTGTCCGCAGTTTTGGCTTGGGAGAAGAATGTCTTTCTTCACCATTGTTACTATCTGATTTCCATGCAGAACGGGGGCGATCGCTAGAAGATTCACGACGCTTGCCCAATCTTGGCTTGGGAGCAGAAGATTCCTCTTGGGGAATTTCCACATCTGAACTCAACCAAGCGGGGCGAGTTTGATCGTAAGCAATTTGCAATGCGGCTGCGGCGATCGCTTGAGCATCGTATTCTTCAATTAGTTCGCTAACAATTGGTAAGAATGAAGCTAAACGCTCACCTGTCAAAGCTTCACGCACTTGTTCCTGCAGTTTCAGGATGTGCCGTGCTTCAATCTGGGCGCGTGTAGGAATGGTCAGCAATTGCCAGCTTTGACGGTTATGACGTTCAAATGTTTGCTGTTTGCGCCGCTCAAATGGTTGTACTAAAGAAATTGCTGTTCCTTCTTTACCAGCACGACCAGTACGACCAATACGATGGACGTAGGTTTCTACGCTATCGGGTAAGTCGAAGTTGATTACGTGGGAGAGTTGATCGACATCTAACCCTCGTGCTGCAATATCAGTTGCTACTACCCAACGGACTTGACGGTTACGGAATCTGATCAATAACCGTTCCCGTGCTTGTTGAGACAAGTCACCGTGGTATTCATCAACACTGTGACCAGCGCCTTGTAACTGACTGGTGAGTTCGGCGGCTGTGCGTCTGGTGCGAACAAAGATTAAAGCTGTTTCTGGATCTTCCATTTCCAGAATCGGCTGTAAAGCTTTGGCTTTTGTCCAGTGGCGAGGAATCAAGTAAGCTACTTGATTAATCTTGTTGGGAGCGGCTTTTGGTTGCTCAACAGTAACAGTTGCAGGCGATCGCAAAAACTTGTTCACCAACATCCGAATTGATGGTGGCATTGTTGCCGAGAATAAAGCTGTTTGGCGATCTACGGGCGCTTGTGAGAGGATTTTGATCACATCATCAATAAAGCCCATGCTCAACATTTCATCGGCTTCATCTAACACAAACCACTTCACTTGATCGAGCTTTAAACAGCCGCGATCGAGCAAATCGATCACCCGTCCTGGAGTGCCCACAACCATGTGAACGCCACGTCTGAGTTGTAGCATTTGGCGGTCAATTGATTGACCGCCATAGATTGCTAACACCCGCAATCCTTCATCACCGATGAATTGTGCGATCGCATCGTGAACCTGCATTGCTAATTCACGAGTTGGTGTTAAAACTATGGCTTGTACGGCTTTTTGATTAATATCTAGCCGCTCTAAAATAGGCAGTGAAAATGCTGCAGTTTTGCCTGTTCCAGTTTGAGATTGACCTACTACATCACGACCACCCAGCAATTGGGGAATTGCTTGGACTTGAATGTTAGTTGGTTCGGTAAAACCAATTTTTTCTAGTTGTGCAACACGTTCTTGGGAAATGCCTAATTCTTGGAATGAAAGAGTCATTAATTCGTCCTAAATTTTATGTAAGGATTCTTGGATTAGCCATTTAGTCATTTAGTCATTAGTCATTAGTCATTAGTCATTAGTCATTAGTTATTAGTAAGCCAAGGGCGGTAGCGAAGCCTCAAGTCTTGGAGAGACTATGCCAAAGAGTCCGCGAACTTCAGGTAAACCCTCATGAAAACTGCCATTAACGCAGCGTTGACCTTAAAATAAGGGTAAATCTCTAAGGGTCATTTAACAAAGGACAAAAGACAAAAGACAAAGGACAATTTAGTTATTGACTACTTGACCATAGAGGTCGTATGTATCAGCGTGGTGAATCGCTATTGGCACGATGGTTCCTAACTTTGCCTGGCCTTTGACATACACCAGGCCATCAACCTCTGGGGAAAATCTACCTGAACGACCTATTAATTCACCACTTTCAGGATTTTCTTGCTCAATCAGGACATCGACGATTTTGCCTACTTCCTGTTGATTTTTCTTTTGAGAAATCGGTTGCTGGAGTTCCATCAGTTGGTATCGGCGATCGTCCATCACTTCTTGGGCCAACTGATTTGGTAGCTTGTAAGCCGGGGTTCCTTCCTCAGAGGAAAAGGTGAAGACACCAACATGATCGAATTCATGCCGTTGAACGAACTCTAGTAGATGCTCAAAATGCTCTTGTGTTTCTCCTGGGAAACCAACAATAAATGTTGTCCGCAGTACGGCTGTTGGTAGCGCCGTTTTGATGCGATCTATAATCCCATCATTTACCCGCCCTTGCCAAGGACGGTTCATGGCGCGGAGAATATCTGGATGAGAATGCTGCAAGGGCAAATCCAGATAAGGCAAGACATTTGGTGTTTCTTGAATCGCCGCGATCACATCTGGGGTCAGTCCCGTGGGATAAGCGTAATGCATTCTGATCCACGGTATATCTACTTTCCCCAAGGCACGAAGTAATTCGGCTAATTTTGGCTTACCGTAAATATCCAAACCGTAATTAGTGGTGATTTGGGAAATTAGAATAATTTCCTTTACCCCTTGACTAACTAACTGCTCGGCTTCGGCGACTATAGATTCAATAGTACGCGATCGCTGGTTCCCTCGAAGATGAGGAATTATACAAAATGCACAACGATAATCACATCCTTCCGCAACCCGTAGGTAAGCTACGCCCTCGGTTGTAGTGCGATAGCGCGGTGTAGTTTCGTCGGCAATATAGGTTGGTTCGATACTAACCTGTTTAACCCGTTCGCCAAGTTCAACACGCTCAATTACATTAACAATTTTGTGATAATCGCCTGTGCCGACAACGGCTACTGCTTCGGGCAACTCCTCCAAAAGTTGTTCTTGAAAGTGTTGCGCCATACAGCCAGTGATTACGATCTTTTTATTTGCCTCTGCCAGTTCTACCAAAGTTCTGACAGATTCTTGCCGGGCTGCTTCAATAAAACTACAAGTATTAACAATAACGTAATCTGCTAACTCTTCATTTGTATCTACACCGTAGCCTGCTTCTACGAGCATTCCCAACATGTGTTCTGTATCAATTCGATTTTTCTCGCAGCCCAGGTGAGAAATGGCAATTGTTGGCTTGTCACCCATATTTTGAAAATATCTTCATTTTTTCTTCTTGTTGTCAAACATTCCGGCGCTAACTTCGCTTTTTTGCTATCAGCATCCTCATGGAAACACTACAGTGGCAAATTCCCACTGTTTTTAACTGTCCGTGGACTCACAACCCTATTAATAAATAAAAATAGAGGTCATGTTATGATATTCCTATCAATCTGTTCCCCAGGGTAAATTGAAGTGTCTTTGGGTACTTTTGACACTTGTAATCTTTTTTAACAATTCGCCTATTGGTATTTTACATTACCACAGCGTGTGCGTTGTTAACCTACCCATCGGGAAGCCGCCCAAAGGGCTTGTTGTGAGAAGTCGCTACCCTCAGGGAAATCGACGAAAGCGACTACGCCTATAAAGCAGTAATGCTACCCTGGCGATTGGCAAGTCCTACGACTGTTCGTGGGCAAGATGCCTAAACCACGGAAAGCTGCCTTGCGTCTAGTGAGTGGCAAACTCCTCTTGTAGCCAGGTTTTATCTTAACATATCTTATGGGAGGTTTCACGCCAATTTCCATCTGAGGAAGGAGGCAATAAACCGACTATCATAAAACACATTTGACTAGTTAATGAAAAGTCAAGAGTCAAGGGTCATATAATCAATAGTCAAAAAATTCTAGACTCTGGACTCCGCGAGGCGGATTAAAGACGTGGACTTATATCAATTATTTAAAACTCGCTCACCGATTATTGGCGTGGTTCACCTGCTACCACTACCTACCTCACCCCGTTGGGGAGGTAGCCTAAAAGCGGTGATTGACCGAGCTGAACAAGAAGCCGCAGCCCTTGCCAGTGGAGGGGTTGACGGTTTGATTGTGGAGAATTTTTTCGACGCGCCCTTTACCAAAAACCAAGTCGATCCCGTGGTTGTGAGTGCCATGACCATTGTGGTGCAACGGATACAAAACTTGGTGACTTTGCCTATAGGCTTAAATGTTTTGCGAAACGACGGCAAAAGTGCAATGGCGATCGCTAGCTGTGTACAGGCGCAATTCATACGCGTCAACGTTCTCACGGGAGTAATGGCAACCGATCAGGGATTAATTGAAGGAGAAGCCCATCACCTACTCCGCTATCGACGGGAGTTAGGCTGCGATGTTAAAATTCTGGCCGATGTGTTGGTAAAACACGCCCGTCCTTTGAGTTCTCCAAATCTCACAGTCGCCGTTAAAGACACCATTGAAAGGGGTTTAGCAGACGGGGTGATTTTGTCAGGCTGGGCTACTGGTAGTCCACCTAACTTAGAAGATTTGGAACTAGCTTGTGATGCAGCATCTGGAACGCCAGTATTTATTGGTAGTGGAGCGAGTTGGGAAAATATTGATACATTAATGCAGGCAGCAGATGGTGTAATAGTTTCCAGTTCTCTGAAACGTCACGGACGTATTGAGCAACCAATTGACCCAATTCGCGTCAGTCAATTTGTCGAAGCCGCGCGTCGCAGTTGGAACTCCAAAGGTGAAAGCAAATCAGCAGAACAAGTGAAATTACATTCTTAAATGGGGAATGGGGCATAGGGAAAAAGCAAGGGAGCAGGGAGCAGGGAGAGTATGGGAAGCAGAGGAACAAGAACTATTAATTATTAATCAATACCCAATGCCCAATGACGGCAGTTGCTCCACTTGGGGAAACCCCAAGACCGCACTGCCTCCCCAATGCCCAATACCCAATGCCCAATACCCAATACCCATTAACCAATAGCAGTTTATGATTCGCCGTCGTTCTACTCCTTGGATTCATAAATGGTCACGGCCATTGATTGCCGCGATCGCTGGATGTGGTGCTTTGATCACAGGTTATCTCACCATAGAAAAGCTAACAGGAGGCAGTGCAGCTTGTGTGGCAGAGGCTGGTGCTAAGGGTTGTAATGATGTGCTTTCCAGTCCTTGGGCAACAATTTTTGGTCAGCCGTTAGCTTTGTTTGGGCTTTTAGCATACATCAGTATGGTGATATTGGCTTTAGCTCCCTTGGTATTCAACTCAGGGGAAAACAATAGCCGCAAACAATTGGAAAATTTGACGTGGTGGTTGCTGCTGGTGGGTGCGATCGCTATGTCTGTCTTTAGCGGCTACTTAATGTATGTGCTGACATCTCAAATCAAAGCTATTTGTCCTTACTGTATTGGTTCAGCTTTGTTTTCTGTGAGTCTTTTAGTACTAACAATTATGGGTCGTACTTGGGAGGATATTGGACAAATCTTCTTCACCGCCCTAATTGTGGGTATGGTAACGCTCATTGGCACTTTAGGCGTTTATGCTGGCGTGAATAAATCAGATGTTATATCTGGAACTCCAGGACAACCCGTTAAAATTACCTTTAATTCCAAAGGAGACCCCAACCCAGCCTTCGGTTGGGAAGTTACCACCACTTCTGGCGAGGCAGAAATAGCCTTAGCAAGCCATCTAGCAAAGGTAGGCGCAAAGGAATACAGCGCTTACTGGTGTCCTCACTGCCATGAACAAAAGCAGCTTTTTGGTAAAGAAGCCGAGGAAATAATTAACAAAGATGTTAAGGTAGAGTGCGCTCCCGATGGGCTCAAAGCCCAAACAGAACTGTGTAAAGCCGCAAAAATTGAAGGCTTCCCCACTTGGATCATCAATGGTCAAAGTTATAGCGGAGTCCAAAACTTAAATGAACTAGCAAAAGTTTCTGGTTACACAGGGCCTCGCAACTTTAAGTATTTCAAGTAATTGCCTTCAAGAAGGCTAGATCAAGCGAGTAGTTCGCCAAGTGAATTTGGCGGGGTAAAGGGTAAAGGGGAAGGGGGAAAGGTTTCAAATCCCTTACCCCTTACCCCTGCCCCTTATCCCCACTTCGTGGGGGCCCCACCTTCCCCTTTCCCCAGCCATCACGCAGCATTTTTGGGTTGGCAGACTACTAGTGGTAAGGTGTAGCTCATATCCCATAAGAATGAATAGTGCTGAGTTAAAAGACTGCCACACCACTTGTTTTACTTGAGGTTTATCTACGTGTAGTTTATGTAATTATGGAGTGCTTTTTATCACTAAAATAGAATAAACACCCCACTACCGCTACAGCACCGAGTATAGTCAACTGGATGAATAGAGCAAAGTCTGTTTCCAGTTGGCTGTTTTGTTTTTGGTAATAGATAATAGGTCTTGTCCAATAGCCAATTACCAGTTTTCCTGCAGCTTTTATCCGAAAATATTTTAAAGTTTAAGGAAATTAATCAAATATATTTACTTTAATTTGATGTATACTTTAATTTTTTTTACAGCACTTGGGGGCTACTTGGGATGTAAGCATGTCAGCACCAAACCTAAGGGTGTGTCTGTTAGAAGTTAAAAGTTACCAGAATTCTAAGTAAAATACTTAATTAATTACAAATGTGCAACTTGAATTGAATAAGCTTTGCCAGACAAGCATTTGGGTGTTAAATTCACTGAAACTCCCTTTCAACAGCTTTATTAATCTGTGCTGATAGCCACAAAACTCCCAGTTGCCGTTTGGTCAGAAAATCAGCCTTAATATATGTTATTACATTCACAAATGCCAGAATGTCTTGAAGAAAATTGCTGAGTTGAAAAAACTCTTAGAAACTCTATTTAGCTTCCCCTTAAAATATGTTAGTCCGATAGTTAATAGCTATAGGAAATAGAGAATATTTCTCCCTACTAGGTAATGGGAATGAATCAGCAGCTAGGCAAGCGTTTTGTAAAGTTAATCTTTGGACTAAAACAATCGCTTAGTCGAGGACACAGAGAATTGATTACTGCCGTCAGCGTTGCAGTCTGCGTCGTGCTGTTGCACTCCATTGGATTATTGCAATCTTTGGAGTTTGCAGCTTTGGATCAATTGTTTCGCTTACGTCCAAATGAACCACCGGAAGAGCGTATTACAATCGTAGTGATTGATGAAGCCTATTTGAACGAAATACGTTCGTGGCCGATTCCAGATGCGAAGATTGCACTGTTGTTGCAAAAATTAAATGTCCACAAACCCCGTGCTATTGGCTTAGACCTCTACAGAAATTTGCCAGTAGAGCCTGGTAATCAAGAACTGCGTAATACTTATAAGTCAATGCCCAACTTAATTGGTATTGAATTACTAGCAAATGACAAAAACAAAAACGTTAGTGTTTTGCCTCCACTGGGACTAAATCAGGATCAAGTGGGCTTTAATAACGTGCTGTACGATCTTGATGGTAAAGTACGTCGCAGTTTGTTGTATTGGCACGTTGATGAGCAGTTACACGAAAGTTTTGCCCTCAAGTTGGCTTTATTGTATTTAAAGCCAAAGGGAATTACCCCCACCAAAGCAAAAAACAACCCTAAGTATTTGCAATTGGGTAAGGCAGCATTTACTCGTTTTGAGGCTAATGATGGTGCTTATGTGGGAGCTGATGATAGAGGATACCAAATTTTGGCTAATTTTCCCAAACCTAAATGTCAAAGTTCATCTAGAGAAATTTGTAATTTTCGTCAGGTATCGATAAAAGATGTACTGGCAGATAAAGTCCAAGAAAACTTAATCAAAGATCGGATTATACTGATTGGTTCTACTGCACCTAGTCTTCAGGATTTTGTATTTATTCCCTACTCCAGCAGTCTAATGGGTACGGCAAAGCCCGTACCTGGGATTCAACTGCAAGCTTATTTTATTAGTGAGTTAATATCTGCTGCTCTTGATGGACGACCATTATTAAAATTCTGGTCTGACTTAATGGAATACTTGTGGATTTTTATCTGGTCTTATCTGGGAGCCGTGACGACATGGCGGATACGACACGCTACTAGAAGTCTGCTTTGTATCCTAGTTTCTTGCTTTGTATTGACCCTGACTACATACCTTGCTTTTTTATACGGTTTGTGGATACCGCTCGTTCCCTCATTGTTTAGCTTTGGCAGTTCAGCTATTTGGATGATCAGTCATATTGCCCATATCCAGGAAGAGTGGAAACGTTCTAAAGAATTTTTGCATCACGTAATCAACACGATTCCCGATCCAATTTTTGTGAAAAATGAACAACACCAGTGGATTGTTTTAAATGAAGCCTATTGTCGATTTATCGGTTATCCAAATAAATTGTTAATTGAGAAGTCAGATTATGACTTTTTCCCTAAACATGAAGCTGATGTGTTTCGACAACAGGATGATCTTGTGTTCCGAACTGAAAAGCCCCAGGAACATGAAGAAGAGTTTACCAATGCAGATGGACAGACTCATCAAATTGCCACTAAGCGATCGCTCCACAAAGACGCAGCTGGCAATTTCTTTTTAGTTGGGGTCATCCGAGATATTACTCAACGCAAGCTCATGGAGGAGCATCTGAAGCGGACTGCTGCTGAACTATTCCAGTCTAACAATGAATTAAAACTCAAAGAAGATCACTTGCGTTATTTGGCGTATCACGATCCCCTCACCGGTTTATCCAATCGCAAATTTTTTGCCGAACAACTTTACGAGTCATTACATTGGGCGCAACACAATAACCTGTTACTGGGACTGTTATTTATTGATTTAGATGGCTTTAAGCAAGTCAATGATACTCTGGGGCACGAGACGGGCGATCGCTTGCTAATGACTATCGCTGGAAGACTCAGCAACTCTTTACGCGCTAGTGATACAGTTTCTCGTTTGGGTGGCGATGAATTTACTATAATTTTGCGGGCAATTCCTAATGTCCAGATAGCTGCTAAAGTCGCCGAAAAAATCTTAAGCAGTATTACCAAGCCAATTGTTTTGGATGGCTATGCAATCCGAATCTCTGCCAGTATTGGCATAAGTGTCTACCCATACAACAGCCAAGATAGTGAAAATTTGATCAAACAAGCTGATGCAGCAATGTATCGTGCCAAGCACCTGGGTAAAAATCGCTACGAGTTTGCTTAATTAGTTAAGAGTTAAGTCTCCATATTTTTCTCCCTATAGTAAAAAATTTTACCGTTAAATTAGGACTATTAACTTTAAATATGTGCAAGGCACTATTTTGAAAAAGCATTTCGTATATGACTAGAGGTAGTTTTTTAGTCAAGATAGAGACCTAGCAAGGGTTTTGGGACTGATAACTAAAACTAAGAAGATAAGTGAAAAAAGAATTCATCATCAGAATTAATTAGAAAAATAATTTTTCTAGAATTTTTATGTGATTATTTTTACACATAAAAATATACTTATACTATACGAAATTATAACGGCATTTTATAGTTCCATAGTTTTTGAAATCCTTATAATATAACAATTACGTTATTTTAACTTTACATATCTTAACTTTAGCCAAAATATAAATATACAAGAAAACAAGTATTTTTTTATATCTTTTGAAATCGTTATTCATTGAACATAGTGTTTATACTTAAAAGTATTAAGATATTATTAATAAATAGTGAATTAGACAAAATGCTTATAGCAATCCATCAACATATCTAACTTTAGGCTGATGTAAAAATGGCTGATTAAGAATATTACTTAAGTATAGGAACTATTTAATACCAGCAAAATAAAGTTGTTGTACAAGTAAACACCACAATTACTTGTAAAGTATTGGGAATAATTTAATAAAGTTCAAATATTTTTTTCAAAAATATCAGTAAATATACGCGAGTCAATAAAAATACGTTTTAAATGAAAAATTAGTAAATTTACTGCAACCTATGAAAACTAACTTCCGATTCACAAAGATTATGATACTCTGTATAAGTGCTTACATATTATTGCCGAAATTTGCAGCTTGCACGAGCCTATTCGGTACTGCAAGTGCTAATACTGTTGTTACTACTAGCAGCAATACTTTTATCGCCCGCAAAGTCAATTCTTCAAATTTAAAAGACACATATATCCCACCAAATTATGGTGGCCCTGACAGTCAGCATGGTAGCGGCACTCGCTGATGGCCATTTTTGATTTTAGATTGTGGTAAGGCAGCGCTATAAAGCGGCTCATGTCTTAGACACCACATCTGTTCCTTGGAAATATTCCAAAAAGAACGGGCTGAAGTTTCCGCCGACAGGATTAGCGAGTCTTGTTCCTTTGGGAGATAGCAAGGGTAGTTTATTAAAAATATTACTAGAACAGGGCTGTCCCTAACTCCGCCCATAATTACATAGATGAGGAATGGGGTACAGAAGAATGTTCAAGATAATATTGAAGATTTCCACCAATGATTTGTTTGGACAAGTGTATGAACTTGCCAATTGGGGTCTGGTTGAGGATAGTCTAAACGATAGTGTCCGCCTCGGCTCTCGGTTCTAAAAGCAGCACTTTTGAGAATTAAATCAGCCACATCTAATAAATTGCGGGTTTCTGCCCAAAGTCGTAATTGTCGTTCAACATCTGGGAACTCAAAACTAGCTGATTCTGTTGGGTGTAAAGCAAGCAAGAATTGACTTAAAGGCAAAGCAGCGAAATCTTGCTGCCAAGATTCAACAGTAGCGATCGCAGTTTCCAACTTTGATTGCTCCCGACAAATACCAGCACTTTCCCATACTAGACGTGGTAACTTCTCTCTGAGTGCTTCTAGCTGTACTTGCTGGCTGTGCCACTCACTAGCATCAACACTAAATTTCCGTGATGTCAGCACTGGTGTTTCTGACGGCAACCCAATATTTTCCAACTCTATTTGGCTCATCTGGGCCCCAAAGACAATACATTCCAGCAGGGAATTACTGGCAAGGCGATTTGCCCCATGCACCCCGGTACTAGCAGTTTCACCCACCGCGTACAAACTTTTAATATTCGTGCGATTCATCAGATCCGCGACAATTCCACCCATCCAGTAATGGGCAGCAGGCGCTACAGGAATTGGTTCATGGAAAACATCAACTCCCCAATGCTGGCAAACTTTAATGATATTGGGAAAGCGATGACGAATCTTGTCGGCAGGGATGGGGCGCATATCCAACCACACATGGGCAGTGGCCAAATCAACGGCAGTACGTTGTAAATGGCTGAAAATTGCTCTGCTAACTACATCTCTCGGTGCGAGTTCACCTGCCGGGTGGTAGTCAAAGGCAAAACGCCGCCCTTCGTCATCAACAAGGTGTGCCCCCTCGCCGCGTACAGCTTCGCTAATCAGAAAGCGATCGGCACCAGGTTTAGTCAGGGCAGTGGGGTGAAATTGCACAAATTCCAAATCGCGGAGGATAGCCCCAGCCCGATACGCGATCGCTACCCCATCACCAGTACTCACAGCTGGGTTAGTGGTTTGGGCAAATACCTGACCACCGCCACCAGTTGCCAAAATCACAGCACCCGCTTTAATCCATGTGATTTTACCTTGATAAAACAAGCTTATTCCCTGACAGCGATTGCTTTCAGGTTCAATCCATAAACTCAAAGCCAAAGCTTGCTGAATGACTTGAATATTCGGGCGACGTAATACCTGAGCGGTGAGAGTGGTTGTAACTTCCCTGCCTGTAGTGTCCGCAGCGTGGAGAACACGGTTGCGAGAATGGGCAGCTTCTAAAGTTAAAGCCAAGGCTTGACCATGACGGTCAAAAGCAACCCCCAAGTCAACTAGGGATTGAATGCATTTAGGGGCAAGTTGGGCGAGAAATTCTACAGCAGTGCGATCGCACAAACCTGCACCTGCCCGGATGGTATCTTCAATGTGCAGCGTAGGAGAATCTTCCGGGGAAACGGCTGCGGCTATACCACCTTGTGCCCAATCACTAGCGGACAAAGCAACAGTTTCTTTGGTAATCAAGCCGACTCGCAAGGACTCTGGTAGACACAGCGCTGTGTATAGTCCAGCAGCACCAGCGCCGACTACTAAGACATCAAATTGGCTAGGAATATCTATCTGAGGCAAGGTAATGGGGGAGGGAGAGGGGGAGGGGGCAGGGGGCAGGGGGAGCAGGGGAGCAGGGGAGCAGAGGAGCAGGGGGAGACAAGGAAAAAATTTTACTTTGTCAGCTTTCCCCCTTGTCTCCCTTGTTTCCCTTGTCTCCCTTGTCCCACTTCATCTCTACATAGAATAATCCCACTCCCTTGAATCAGGAGTGGGGTGCTATTGGCTACAACTGCAACTTATCTGTAGATACCGTTGTTAAAGCGATCGTCTCCTTCGTTGAAGGCAGGCTCTAGTTCTGTCACGGTAAACTTATCTAAGTTGGCTTGCAGAGTTTGTTTTTGGCGATCGCTCAATCCTGGAAGATCCAATATATCCTCTACATTTTTGTAGGGAGCATTTGTGATGATTTTCTTAGCCAAGGTGGGATAAAGCCCTGGATACTGTTGAAAAGCTCGGACGTTGGTATTATTCAAATCAATTTTTTTACCAAATTCCGTTCCTAGCTTCTTATCTGCTCGATTCTGTCGCTCAATTGCCAGAATTGGCACTTGAGGAAGAGCAAAACTGTTGAAACTAGCAGCTTGGGCTATCTGAGTTGTTCCCAACCATCCCCAGCAACTAAGTAACAAACTAAACACTGTTAATAAACGCGCCAATCCTTTCACGATTTTCTACCTCTTTCCATCAAACAGAAATAAAAGTTTTAAGCTAACAGTGGTCATTGGTCGTTAGTCATTAGTCATACCCTGCGGGAAGCCGCTATTGCGTCTACGTGAGAGCGCCAAGGACAAAAGACAAAAGACAAAACTTGATAGCTTAATTAACACAGCAGTCATCAGAAACTAATATACAGCGTATTAATATCCACAATATTTACCGTTACTGGGTTTGACTGGGGTTTTAGCAAAAATTTTTCTCGCGATCGGAGTGTCTCTATAGCTGTAATAGCCTTCTATCAATGATCTCGGTAGCATTCGCAACGACACGAAATCTTTTTGGGGTGGCTGATTTTAGCTTCCGAGTAGACATGAAGCCGTCTGATGTCTAATACCGAATAACCTAGCAAGAAGACTTGAGGCTGATGGATTATTATGTAATATTTCTTAACTAATTAATTATCTACAGCATCATTCTTGATGTGCCATAGACTGACTGGAAAAAGTTTTGCTAAGAGAAGCCTAGAAGATCATTGCAATCTTTTGAATCCTGCTTTCTTCACGCTGCGATCGCAGCTAACAAAAATAGGCTGTCTACTAAAATTGTGCTTAAAACTGCGCCACCAAAGGCATACCAGTGTCTTTGCTTTCTACCTAAAGCTAAAATCCCCACTGTTAACAGCACTAAGGCGAGAGTTATGGCCCAAGTTTGTCCCCAAGGTGTTTGTACTTGCATCAGGGCATTTTGTAAGATTTGTGGTGCTAAATCTGCATCCACTCTCATAATTTGCCTCCAATAAGGCATCAAGTCGGCTAGATAAAAATATACGTCTGTTAAAACTGTACCGAGTAAAGATCCTAAATAAAACCAGCTACCAACCTTGCCCCAACTCTTCGCTAGACACCAACAAGCAAACGGTAAGCCTATAGATTCTACTGGTAGATGCCATACAGGTTCCCAACGTAACCAGCCCCAATAAATCGCTCCTGCTAACCAACTCCAGCTAAATCCTAAGAGCAAATCGCCCCAGACATAAGTTGCAGGACGTGACATTAAGGTAAAACTTAGCCACACCCAAAATGCTGTCAGCGCTAAACTGAGAGTTGGCAGCGATCGCACTATTGGCGCTTCAACAAATACTGGCACTGATACCAAAAACACCGCCGCCGCAAACACTAACCAATTTTGTCGGGCAGAAATAGATAAGGGCAAAGAGGGAGAAAAGGAGAGTGCAGATTCCAATTGCCTGATGCCATTCTGCCCAGTATCAGCCAAATCCAACTCAGTATCAATAGAAGGTGTAGAAGCAGTGTAGGAGGACAGTGTATTATTAATCAAAGTTTTTAATATTTGTTACTAAACTTTATCTTATTTAAGATATCACATTTTAAAATCCCCCCCTGGGGCATTGTAATTATACAGACATTTCCCGGAGTGTGGGGCAAGGGGGTAGGGAGAGACAAGAAAAAAAATTTTACTTTGTCAACTTTGTCCTGCTTGTGGGCAAAAGCCTTCTTGTTCCAAATATACCGAGGATTGAAGTACCCCTTATGCGTGGTTTTTCTGCCCTTCCCACTGCCCCCCTGCCTCTTGTGAACGGCATCAGTCCATTAAATATTAAAGTTTGATGAACTGGCAAAATTTCGTTGACTTATTCAGGTGGGTGTAAGAACATGGTCAGCGTCTTAGATGATGTTATTGATCGGTAAAATCGAATTTTCTATAAGATATTAGGTGCAGTAGAGAGTATATAAAGCAACATCATCATCTAGACAATGTTCATAATCATGTCTAGAACAGGAAAAAGGTATTAATTGCTATGGAGTTTATTCAAGCTTTTATTTTGGGTATTGTTCAAGGTATTACAGAATTTTTACCTATCAGCAGTACTGCACATCTCCTGATTTTTACCAAAGTATTTGGTTGGAAAGAACTAGGTTCTAAAGATTTTGTTGATGCCATTCAATTTGGCAGTGTTATCGCAATTGTGGGGTATTTCTGGTCTCTGATTTCTAGTATTATCAAAGGTGGAATCGAAGCATTCAAAGAGAAAGATTGGCAACGTGATGAGTGGAAAATCCTGGTTGGTATTGTAGTCGGAACATTGCCTGCCTTAATTTTAGGCTTTCTTTTGAAAGACATTCTACCAGAGAGTGCATTAATTATTGCGATCATGTCAATCATTATGGCGCTTTTACTAGCTTTGGCAGAAAAAATTGGTACTCGCAAGCGAGGTTTTGATTCACTGCAAATTCGGGATGGTATTTTAGTTGGATTGGGACAAACACTTGCTTTAATTCCCGGCGTTTCTCGTTCTGGCTCGACGTTGACAACTGCCTTATTTTTAGGATTAGAACGCGATACAGCAGCGAAATTCTCATTTTTATTAGGATTTCCAACTCTTACCATTGCTACACTGTATAAAAGTTTGAAAATCTTCAAATTATTTCAAGCCCACGAGTTGCCAGATAACATTGTGGGATTGTTAATTGTAGGGATTATTTCAACCTTTATTTTTTCCTACCTATCAATTGCATTTTTGATCAAGTACTTGCAAACCAAGAATACTTTGGTTTTTGTTTGGTATAGATTAGCATTCGGTAGCGCCATTTTAGCTGCGATCGCAGCAGGTTGGAAAGGATAATTAAATAAGAGTCATTTGTCATTAGTCATTGGTCATTAGTTATTAGTCCAAAGTAAATGACTAATGCCCAATTCCCAATTCCCAATGCCCCATGCCCAATGCCCCATGAATATTAATCCTGCCCGAATTACCAAGGTTCTACCAGACTCAATAGCCGCAGAGATTGGCTTTGAGGCTGGGGATGCGATCATTGCAATCAATGGTGCGCGTCCCCGCGATTTAATTGATTATCAGTTTTTGTGTGCGGATGAAGTTTTAGAACTAGAAGTTTTAGATGCTACTGGTAAAACTCATACCCTGGAAATCGAAAAAGATTACGATCAAGACTTGGGGCTAGAATTTGAAACTGCCCTATTTGATAGCTTAATTCAGTGCAATAATCGCTGTCCATTTTGCTTTATAGATCAACAGCCACCAGGTAAACGCACCAGTTTGTACTTAAAAGACGACGATTATCGTCTGAGCTTTTTGTACGGTTCTTATCTTACCCTGACCAATTTGCCAGAAAGAGAATGGCAGCGAATTGAGCAAATGCGCTTGTCTCCGTTGTATGTTTCTGTTCATGCGACAGAAGCTGATGTGAGAATTAGGCTGCTAAAAAATCAGCGTGCGGGACAAATCTTGCAACAACTGAAGTGGTTTCAAAAAAGGCGACTACAAATTCATGCTCAAGTTGTTGTTTGTCCTGGTATAAATGATGGCAAACATCTGGAACAAACTCTCAAAGATTTAACTTCTTTTCATACTGGTGAAGTCCCGGCGGTGGCATCAGTGGCAGTTGTGCCAGTTGGGTTGACACGGTTTCGCCCTCCAGAAGATGAACTTATCCCTGTAACTAGAGAAAAAGCTCAAGAAGTGATTTCTCAAGTGCAAATGCTCTCACGACAATTTCGCCAACAATTTGGTTCTAGCGTTGTTTGGTTAGCCGATGAGTGGTTTTTGATTGCAGGTGAAGAATTACCCAGTGAGTCTGAATATGAAGAATACCCCCAAATTGATAACGGAGTTGGTTCGATTCAACTATTTATCAAGCAATTTGCCACCGTTGCAGCAGAATTACTCCCGCCAAAAGTATATCCTCAAAGAAAATTGACCTGGGTAGTGGGCAACGCCGTAGAAAAAGCATTTCAACCAATTTTGAAACGCTTAAATTGTGTTGAAGGTTTAGAGGTCAATATGCGGGCTTTATGTAGTGATTATTGGGGACAAACTATCAGTGTAACCGGATTACTAACTGGTCATGATTTACTTTTAAATTTAGAAGAGCAAGATTTAGGTGATGGGATTTTGCTACCCAATGTCATGTTAAAAAATGGGGAATTAGTGTTTTTAGATGATATGAGTATCGAGGAATTAGCTGGCAGACTAAATACAAAAATTTTCCCACTAGCAGGAGTTGAAGATTTAATCAAAACATGCATTTCCAATTTTGTTCAGGTTTAGTTATCAAAGATCAGTTGTTTTTCGGAGGTAATTTATTGTTATGCTGGATGATAAATAAGAAGTAATGCCTAACAAATAATCCACTGAGGAGCCAGTAGTGAAGAATCGGAAAGAGTTTCATGAAAAGGCAAATTCTCACATAAAGAAAGCCGGATTCTTCATTTTAAGTTTTAACTTTTTAATTTTAAATAGTTTTAATATTTTGCCAGTCACGGCAGCGACTGAAGAACCTGTATTGAGCGTAGTGCATAGCCAAGAAAATGCGAATCAGTGGACAGGGATAACTGACCGCTTGCAGACAATCGGGGTGAAATATTGTGTAATTCCCCTAACAGATGTCAAAAGTGGTGCAGATTGGGGCGATCGCCGAGTATTATTTTTGCCAAACGTCGAGACATTAACGCCAACCCAAGCGATCGCTCTTGAAGAATGGATGAGTAAGGGAGGGCGTTTGATTGCTAGCGGCCCCATAGGTAGTTTGTCATCGCCAGGAGTACGGCAGTTATTGCGATCGCTCTTGGGAGGTTATTGGGGATTCAGCCTTAGTGAAATAGAACAGATCAAGCCCACAAAAACCAAGATCCCAGAATGGGCAAATCAAACCGAACTCTTTGGAAAAATCCGCGGCGGTGTTGTGATTCCTAATGATATGGGCACTGAATCTCCTGCTGTTTGGAATTCCAAAGATAATCCAGCGGCAGTAGTGACAACTGAGCGTACCACCTTTTTGGGCTGGCGCTGGGGAACAGATACAGCCTCAGCCGCCGAGTTAGATAATGCCTGGTTAAAAGCTTCTATCAATCATTATTTGACAGCCCTAGCGCCATCGAATCGGATGAAAAAAATAGCAGGAGGTTCCCCAAACTGCTCTACAACAGTAGCAGCTGCACCAAGGGGGCAGGGGGCAGGGGAGCAGGGGAGCAGAGGGGCAGAGGGACAGAGGAGTAGTTCATCTCCCTCATCTCTTCCTCCTAAAACTGCTACTGCTCCTATACCGAGAGCGCTTCCTATAGTTAAACCACCAAGTTCGCAAGAGGCCATTGACCAGCTGGAACAGGCGGTGCGTCTAGATGTTGCACCCAACTCCAATGAGCCGATTGACAACAATCAAGCGATCGCTCTCCAGCAAGAGCTAGAAAATCTCATTGGCCGGGTGGAAAGCGCTCATTTAGCGGTGTCAGCCGATGCGGTTAAAGAAGGCGTTGGCATATCTGAGGGAAAACAGACCTCCAGGCATTTGGAAACCTACAACTCCCAATCTGTCAAGGAGCAGCCAATACAATTAGCCTCAACTAAATTGGGGGGGCTAGCCACAGCCACAAGCAAAGGCCAAGCCTTGGCACAAGCAAGGGTAATTTCCAAAAATTTACCCCAATTGATTGCCCAAAAAAACTATGCTCTAGCTCGTCAGCAGTGGCTGGCAGCAAAGACAATTTTGTGGCAGCAGTTCCCAGTTGATCGGAGGTTGGCTCAACCAGAAATTCGGGCAGTTTGGTTAGATAGGGGGACGATTGTTCGTGCTGGTAGCAAGGCGGGACTAGCCCAGATTTTTGATCGCTTGGCCCAAACTGGGATTAATACTGTCTTCTTTGAAACTGTTAATGCTGGCTATACCATTTATCCCAGCCAAGTTGCAAAAGAGCAAAACCCCCTAATTCGTGGGTGGGACCCACTGAAAGATGCAGTGAAATTAGCCCATGAGCGCGACATGGAATTACACGCTTGGGTTTGGACTTTTGCTGCTGGCAATCAACGGCACAATGAGATTATCAACCTTAATCCAAATTATCCAGGACCAGTGCTGGCGGCTCATCCCGATTGGGCAAACTACGATAATCTTGGCAAAATGATTCCCGTTGGTCAGACTAAGCAATTCTTTGACCCAGCCAACCCCGAAGTGCGGCAATACTTACTCAAGCTGTACGAGGAAATCGTTACTCACTATGATGTCGATGGTCTACAACTAGACTACATTCGCTACCCCTTTCAAGACCCATCAGCAGGTCGAATTTATGGTTATGGCAAAGCTGCAAGAGCGCAGTTTCAGCAACTTACTGGCATAGATCCGATAAATATTTCCCCCAGTCAACCAGAACTATGGCAAAAGTGGACAGCATTTCGCACTGAGCAAGTTGATAGCTTTGTTGCCAAAGTATCAGAGCAGTTGCGACAAAAACGACCGAATTTGATTTTGTCGGTTGCTGTATTTCCTTTGCCAGAACAAGAGCGAATTCAGAAAATTCAACAAAACTGGGAAACTTGGGCAAGACGGGGAGATGTAGATTTAATCGTTCCCATGACTTATGCTCTAGATACTTCTCGCTTTCAACGACTAGCCCAACCCTGGATCGCCTCTAAACAATTGGGAGCTACATTGTTAGTGCCAGGAATTCGCTTACTTTCTTTACCAACAATCGGGACGTTCGATCAACTCCAGTTGGTAAGGGACTTGCCAGTTAGTGGTTACGCACTCTTTGCCGCAGAGAATTTTAATAACGATCTACAAAAGCTTTTTATTAGTACCCAAGGCAGAGTTCAATCTACAAAAAGTGAACCGATTCCCCACCGCCAACCTTTTCAAACTGCCGCCATCCGTTACACTGCGCTGCAACGAGAATGGAAATTTGTTTTCCAAAATGACCCACCAGAAAGACCTGCCCAGACAATATCAGATTTTAACAACCAGGCAGAAGTTTTACGCAGTGCTTTAAATCAGCTTGCTGCTTCCCCTTCTCCTAGTAATTTACTAGTGGCAAAAGCCTCTCTAACTCGATTCCAGTCTCAATTTCGAGTATTGATGAGCCAAGAAATTAAGTCGAATTCCTATCAAGTCAAAGTTTGGGAAAATCGACTTGTAACTATAGAAAGACTATTGCGTTACGGCGAACGGCGGTTGCAGTTGCATCCCTAGTGAAGAGGCATGGCAATACTTTTCCGATAAACCCAACAATCTCTCTTGTGGTCTGGAGAAAGCTTACTGGGTTTGGGGTAAAGGTAAATTTAAACCCTTTCCCCCTTAACCGAAAAGTATTGAGAGGCAGGGGAGTAGGGGGAGATAAAAGGGACAAGGGAGAATCATTGAACAAGTTTCTTCTTTGTATCTTCCCAATTCAGAACTACCAAGATATAAGCTACTTTGTAATTCTTAACATAATTTTTGCTGTGTTTATATCCCAAATATTCCTATTTATTTAGGGCCAAAATATTGGAGAATACTTAATATAAGCAGCTTTAGATAACTATTTTTTGATATATAAAACTAGAGGTAACACCAGTATCAATACTGCTCAGTTAAGCATTTTTAACTCGGAACTGAGTTTGGGTAAAAGGTTAAAAGTTTTTTAATTCCCCTTTCCCCTTACCGTTTTCCCCAAAATCCGACAAGTATTGACACCAGTTTTAGTTCGTTTGAGGTAGGATATTAAATTCTCGTTAAGAGACAATTACCCAAGTACAAATGGTCACTAGCACGCGCTATAGTACTGAGAGATACGACAAATCGAATCACCTCATTGGAGTTTCTGTGAATAGTACCTCCCGTGTAGCAGAAGTAGCATTGCGTGAGGGTGAAAGACGATTTTGCACTATATTCAACGCCACTTTCCAGTTTATCGGATTGCTAATAACAGAAGGCATCGTGCTAAAAGCGAACCAAACAGAACTCAACTTTAGCAGACTACAACCACAAGATTTAGTTAGGCGTTCATATTGGGAAATATGGTGGACGCTAGTTGAAAATTTTAAACATCTGCAATATTTATTCTTCTCCAGCCCAGCAGTAATTTACATCTGCAAGAATTGGGAAGATTTTGCTAGTAAAATTATGAACAAAAATGTTTTCCCTATCATGGGTTATCAAGTTGGGTTATCAAGTGTGGAAAAAAGTTAAACATTCTGGCTTTTGGACTTGCCATTTCTATTCGATTAGAAATGTTATTTGTAAAAAAATTATAGATATCTACAAATATAAAATCTTTGTCACAAGTACATCGTGATTTGGTATAAAGTTTACTGTCATTATATCATTAAATAATAAAAAATAAATTGAGGTAACTTATGCCCAAAATTTTAATAATAGAAGATGAGGAAGCAGTCCGTGAAAATATTTTAGATTTGCTAGAAGCTGAGGATTTTGAAACCATTGCTGCCGCTAATGGTAGGATCGGCGTGCATTTGGCTATCTGTGAAGTTCCTGACTTAATTCTCTGTGATATGATGATGCCAGAAATTGATGGTTACGGCGTTCTAAGCGCGTTACGCCAAGATCCATCAACGGCAACAATTCCCTTCATTTTTCTCACTGCCAAATCTGCCAAATCTGACTTTCGTCAAGGTATGGATATGGGGGCCGATGACTATATAACTAAGCCCTTTAGTCGGGCTGAGTTATTAAGTGCCATCATGAATCGGTTGGAAAAGCACGCTACTTTAAAAAGATATTTATCTACTCAGACTAGAATTAACAACTTGTCTCCCAAAATGCAGTTGTTAGAAATTTGCTTGCACCGAGCTATCAAACAACATAAATTCCAGGAATTTGAAATTTATTATCAACCAATAGTCGATATTGCTTCTGGGAAAATAGTAGCTGCTGAAAGTCTATTGCGCTGGCAAAGCCCAGAATTGGGGATAGTTTACCCAACAGAATTTATCCCGTTAGCAGAGTCTACAGGTTTAATTGTTCCAATCGGTAAATGGGTATTAAAAAGTGTATGTAAACAGATAAAAATCTGGCGTGATGCCGGAATTAATTCCTTGATTGTTGCTGTCAATCTGTCAGTAATTGAATTTAATCAGCCAGATTTTATTAATAAAATAGTCAATTTTATAACTATCAATGATTTGCAACCAGATGACTTAGAGCTAGAACTTACTGAAAGTATGATTATGCAAGATGTAAATAGTGCGATCGCTACTATGAGCAAATTGCAATCCTTGGGTATCAAAATTGCGATCGATGATTTTGGTACAGGCTATTCTTCTCTAATTTATCTGAAAAACTTACCAATTAACACATTAAAAATAGACCGTTATTTTATCCATAATGTTGCTAACGATCCACAGAAATCAGCAATTACTGAAGCATTAATTCAAATGGGTCACAATCTCAATCTAAATGTAATCGCTGAAGGTGTAGAGACGGAAGCAGAACTTGCTTTTTTGCGCCAACAAAACTGTAATTCTATGCAAGGTTTTCTATTTAGTCGTCCATTACCAGCAGCAGAGTTTGAAAATTTTTTATTGACTAACAAATGCTTATACGTATGAATATTGGGCATTGGGCATGGGGCATGGGGCATTGGGAATGAGAGAGTAAATTATTTTCTCAGTAACTTAATGGGGTGACTAAGTAAGCAAAATCGGACTTTAGACTGGCGACAATTATTAAGTCTCAAGTCTAAAGTAAGAAAATTGTGTCATAGTGTCCACCGTCATGAAAGTTTTTGCGCGTTTATTGCTACCAGTTTTTTTAATGATTTTGGCAGCAGCCTGTAACCAGACACGCGCTTCCTCAGATAATCCCATACCCCAAATATCTGTATCTTCTGCCCAACGGACACAGAATCCTACACAGCCAAAAAATATTGTTCGTACTGAAGCACTTTCACCTACACCCATTCGGATAAATCTGAAGAATTTACCAGCACCCTTTGCAACAGAAAGTGCTTCCAAGCGGCCTGAAGTTGTGCCTATTCCGCAAAATCCGGTGCTGCGCGTACCAAGAGGCTTTACAGTTAACGTCTTTGCTGAAGGTTTAGATGCCCCACGCTGGCTAGCTTTAACTCCCAGTGGTGATGTTCTGGTGACTGAAACCGGGCAAAACAGAATTCGTTTGTTACGTGACAGCAACGGTGACGGCGTAGCCGATGTTCGAGAAACCTTTGCTAGTGGGGACAACGGACTCAATAGACCCTTTGGTATGGCTTTTGCAGATAATTCCTTTTTTCTGGGGAATACAGATGCTGTGGTGCGTTTTCCCTATACTCAAGGTCAAAACAAGATTACAGGTAAAGGAGAAAAAATCGCCGACTTGCCCGCTCAAGGTTATAACAACCATTGGACGCGCAATGTCGTTGTCTCACCCGATCGCAATAAATTATATGTCTCAGTTGGATCGGGAACTAATGTAGATGAGGAACCCCTACCACGGGCTTCAATACAGATAATGAATTTAGATGGTTCCCAGCAACAAACTTTCGCTTCCGGCTTGCGTAACCCTGTTGGTTTAGATTTTCATCCTGTAACTAAGGAACTTTACGCCAGTATTAACGAACGCGATGGAATCGGTGATGATTTGGTTCCAGACTATTTGACACGGGTTAAACAGGGGGCATTTTATGGCTGGCCTTATGCTTATCTGACACCAAACAACCTCGATCCGCGTCAAAAAACAGATGGTAAAAGTAAACGTCCCGAATTAGCAGCCCGTACTCAAACGCCAGATGTCCTATTCCAAGCGCATTCAGCAGCATTGGGTTTGCAGTTTTATGATGGGAAAACATTTCCAGAAAAATACCAAAACGGTGCTTTTGTTGCTTTTCGTGGTTCTTGGAACCGCGATCGCGGTACTGGTTATAAAATTGTATTTGTTCCCTTCGATGGTAAAGGGCGATCGCTTGGCTACTACGAAGACTTTCTCACAGGCTTTTTACTAAATCCTTCTGTACCAACCACTTGGGGACGACCTGTAGGTTTACTGGTGCTGCCAGATGGCAGTTTACTGCTAACAGAAGAAGCCAATAATCGGATTTATCGGATTCAGTATACGGGGGGATGAATAATTCCCTAGAGTAAAGTTACAGCAGTTGTGACTGTATATCCCTATCCAGGTTTATCCCGTTTACGGTAAATTACAGAAAAATACTAATACTTATCTGGTTGAGAAATTCATTATGACTCCCAACGAAAATAATACTCAGTCAAATATGAACGAATTGCCTCCACATTCAGGCACACGATACTGGGGTGAGGTGGAGGTGATCGAAGAGGGAGATACCTATAGAATTAGCCGTGTTGAAATCAAGCCCAGACACGGCATTAAACCACAAATTCATTATCACCGCAATGAGCATTGGGTTGTAGTTTCCGGTGTAGCCAAGGTTACTTGTGGCGATGCGGAAATATTACTGAATCGAAACGAATCAACTTATGTTCCCGCAGCAACCCTACATAAGGTAGAAAATCCTGGACACATACCGCTAGTCATTCTGGAAATTCAAAATGGTGAGTATTTGGGCGAAGATGATACTGAGCGCCCTTATGACTTAAATTTGGTCAAATCTGGAGCTGAAGGTTAGGCCATGCTGAGTTAGGATTTCAGATTTAAGTGATTAATGCCCAAATCAAAACCATCCTTCTTGTTCGAGGGTTTCAATCAGCTGCAAGCCACGGGGATCGCCCACTCCTAACAGTGAAGCTTTCGCGTCTTCCCGGACTCCTAGGTCTTGGTCTTCGGCAAAGGCTTGAATTAGAGCATCGATCGCTGTGGCATAAACTACATTAGAAGGCAATTCGCGGCACAGTTGACCAATTGCCCAAGCACTGTTGCTTCGCACTGCTGCCACGGGATCTTTGACTAAGGCTTCAATTAATGGTGGTATTGCCCCTATAACTGCTTCATAACCAACCTCTGCCATCTGTGCTAAGGCGCTAGCAGCCCACAAACGCACTGCGGAAATGTCAGTTCTTAAGGCATCTGCTAGGGGCGGTAAAGAACGGCGATCGCGACAGTTTCCTAAAGCCCAAACAACGCCTTTACGCACGTAGCCATTCCAATCACTGTTTAGTTGAGCAATTAATGGAGCCACTGCTTCTGAACTGGGATTGCGTCCGAGAGCATAAGATGCGCTCACCCGGACTAAGGGACAAATATCAGTTAACAGGCGAATCAGATGAGGGGTAGCACGCGCATCTTCTATATCACAAAAAGCACGCGCTGCTAACATTCTTTGCTGGGGCTGGGGATTTTCCAGGAGGGCTAGCATCACTTCAGGATCGGGCTTCGCCACAACTGAATCGTCAGTTAATGGCTCTATTTTATCTAGGGGGCTTTCTAGTTCTTCCTCAATATCGAGTAGGCTTAGATCGTCTTCGTCATACATAATTTCATTTCAATCCCGAAAAGGGATTAACACATAATCCCCCGTGCCAATAAGTTAAAACTTTATAAGTTGCGTAATTATACACTTTCTTTTCCCCTCGTCGAATTTTATCCAAACGAGAACCACTACATACTCAAACACTAAAGTATATTACGGCTATCCTCTATTTTATTTTTCTGCACTCAGGAATTTTACCATCCACAGGGATTGGGTTTGATAACCTAACTGATTGTAAAGATTTAATGCGGGTTTGTTTGATTGAAACACTTGTAATCCAATCTGGCGATCGCCTCTTTGAATAGCCCAATTTTCCACATATTGCATTAAGGCTTTACCAATACCTTGCCGCCGATGTTCTGGTACAACGTAGAGGATAAAGATGTGAGCATGGCGATTACCCTGTACTTGATCTATAGCATTGCCCACCCAAAGGCAGGCAATGGGGCATGGGGAATTGGGAATTGGGAATTGAGTATAATTATTCTCCTTGTCCCCTTGTCCCCTTGTCCCCTTGTCCCCCTGATCCCTCTCTTCTTCTACCCACCACAAGGGCGTATCGCTAGAAAAGTATTGCTTAACTGTTTGCTCTAGGTGAGAAAAATCCTCATTGGGAAAGAGATCCTGATAAGTTCGGTGCATGAACTTAAGCAGTAGCGATCGCTCCAATAAGGAACCACGGCGAATAATATACCCCGGTAGTAGTTGCTCAGACACTTCTGGCGTTTATTGAGTTAACTAGCTGAGTTTTGGACTGTTGGTGGCAAATTAGCAGGAGTGGGTTGAGAACTTACCCCAACCTCTTCAATTGGTGCCGGTGCTGCCATATCAGAGGGTAAAAATATGCGGGCGCTAACTGCGACTAGGGCAAAGACAAATACCAAAACTACAAGCAGTGGAGCGATGTATTGACGAAAAATAGCCATATTTTAATTGCAAAGTAGGCTAGGAACTCTTATGAGAACTTAGCTCAAGATTTATGAAGTATTCTTTATTTTAGCAATTTTCTGTATATCGAAATAGGGAATAGGGAATAGGGAATTGGGCATTGGGCATGGCTCAAGAATCAATAAATAGTTCTTCTTCCCCTGCTCCCCCTGCCCCCTGCTTCCCCTGCCCCCTGCTCCCGCAGCACTATTAGCTGCGCTCCAAATCATCAAGCACTCTTTCGCAATACCAATTTTCCGGCATCCCAGGATAAGTTTCCTTTGCCTGTTCAATTAACCGTTCGGCTGCGGCAGTGTCACCAGATAATTTAGCGATCAGTCTGTTTTTTAGATAGCTATCAGATACATCATCGTCTATCTGGTTTGATATCCCTTGATTTGTTGATGGTCGGGACTGATCTCTTCGTAACTGCCAAAATAAAACGTAATAAAGTGTCCCAAAAATTAAAATTAGGCTGAGTGTTCCGAAAAAAGTTAAGAGGTTAAATGCCAGAAATCCTAGAACTAACTGCGAGAGAACATAGCCAAGTAATAAACCAGTAAGTAAGAGGATGAATGTACCGACAGCAATAACTACTTGATTCCCCATATATCCTCTTCTTCGTCCTCAAGTCCTGGTCTGGATACTGCCACTGGCTGAGGGTTCCAGGGAGCAAATACTGGTAATAGGAGTAGTCCTGGTACGGCGGCGGCGATGGTAATTAAGAAAAATACAGGCCAACCCGTGCTTTGAGCGATCGCGCCTCCAGGGGCCGACAGAATATCGCGGCTGACAGCCATTAAGCTGGATAACAAAGCATATTGGGTTGCGGAAAACCTCTGGTTACAAAGACTCATCAAAAAGGCAACAAAGGCTGCTGTCCCCAATCCACCACAAAATTGTTCTACGTTGATGGCAAATACCATAGCTTGGTAGTTTTGACCGATGTATGCTAGAAAAAAGTAAGCTAAATTACTTACTGCTTGTAGGATACCAAAAACCCAAAGCGATCTATTGATACCAATAGCACTCAAAATTGAACCACCTGCTAAAGCACCGACAATTGTCGCAATTAACCCCATCCCCACTTGAATTGCCCCAATGTCGGTTTTGGTAAAACCTGTTTGCAGCAAAAAAGGCGTGGTCATATTGCTCAACAAAGCATCACCTAGCTTGTATAGGGTAATGAATGCAAGCATTAGAATAGCTTTGATAACCCCTTGACGCTGAAAAAATTCCCCAAAGGGCAAGATGACAGCATCAACAAGAGAAGCTGGAGGGCTAATTTCCTTGGGTTCCGGTGCGAACAAGGTCGCAAAAATACCAATTACCATCGTCCCTGCCATAAACAAGTAAACCGATGACCAAGGTAGTTTGTCAGCAAGTATCAAGGCTAAAGCACCTGCGACTAACAGGGCAATTCGATAACCTAAGATAAAAACTGCTGCACCAGCCCCCATTTCTAGTTTTTCTAGAACATCGGTACGGTAGGCGTCAACGGCGATATCTTGAGTTGCACTGATAAAAGCGATGACTATGGCGTTGATGGCTAGTAGTTGTAATGCTTGTTTGGGTTGTTGAAAAGCCATGAATGCGATCGCTACAATCAAAGCAATCTGCGTCAAAATTAACCAACCCCGTCGTCGTCCCAAAATTGGTAAGGTGAACCTGTCTACCAACGGCGACCACAAAAATTTTAAGGAATAAGGCAAACTAGCGAGGCTAAACCAACCAATAGCGGCTAAATCTACCTTCTCTACGGTCATCCAAGCCTTTAAGGTATTACCGATTAACAATAACGGTAAACCCGATGAAAAACCTAAAAATAATAAAGCCGCCATCTTGCGACTACCGAAAACTCCCAGTAGCGATTTAATTTTCCTCATAGTTTCAACTTTTAGCCTCTTTTGAGGAAATATCAATAAAATCCAACGAGGAAATGTAAAAGCATATCATGTAACTAGTACCTATAAAGGTTTGAATTATCAGAGTGGCGGCAGTTCCTTATTAATCCCGATGGGGGATTGAAACTGTCATCGCTGCTGTGTGAATTTCCGCAAACATGACAAACTACCAAGATTTACTTGGGTTAAATACAAATTCAGGATAACCTTATAGTGTCAGCGTTTTATTAACTTTCTTGAATTGGATAAACCTGATGCCCCCTGATTTCTACTCTGTGTGTGGCAAGGCATTTTTCCCAACCTTCACGCGTACCAATGTCGCTTTTTTGGTTAAGCAGCCCTAATTCCTGTTCTTGTTGGGTGAGTTTAGCAAATTCTTCGTAGCGTGGGTAGTTGCTGGTAACAAATGTTTCCTTACGGTGCAAAATCGGCGGATTTGCCCTAGTTTCGTAGTCTCGATGAGTGACGAATAGGGTTTTTAAATCAATACCGATGCTGGCTTTTAACGCGGGGTGAGGAGCAGTGTCGAATTCGGGGTAAGACAGATAGGATATTTGCGGCTTATCAGTGTGATATTTGATTAACGTAGCTTCATCGACACGGCCAATGGTACGGCTAGCGCAACCTTCACAAATTCGTAGTATGGGGTCAAGTGCTGCTAATGCGGAAACATGTACATAAAGCGCACCGCGCGTATGTTTACCAATTTTGCTTTTTTCGCAAGCAGTTTGAATTACCCCAGGTTTACCCAAGCTGAAAAGCTTTTGGTCAGCTACTTGACAAGCTTCTTCATAACTACTAAAAAAGGCTTTGATATCGTGGCGCATTTCTGGGGCTAGTTTCTGCCATGCAGGGCGTTTATCAAAGTGGGTGAGGGCGAGATACACTTGGATATCTAGAGAACGACGATAAGCGATCGCATCCCATTCTGCTTCATCAGTAGCTTGCAATACTACACCAAAGGCGCGGCGGAAGTTACCAAATTCGCTCAGTAATTCCTGTTCATTCTCCAATTCGCCTTTTACGGGTAGTCTACCGCGTTTGGTAAAGAAAGCCATGAGTGGTTGCAGCTGTTCTTGATAATCTTCAAATCGCTTAGTAGGGATGCGGACTCGCGGTGTAGAAGTCGCAGAAAAGAAGCGGATAGCTTTGTAACTTTCTTTTTCAGCTTCGTCTCGAAAAACAAAGTAAACGCCTAGTGCGATCGGTACTGCATCTACATTTAGGACTTCATCAATATAGGTTTTGAGTTCTTGTTGTTCGTAATATTTCTGGAAAGTATTGCGGCGCGTCACAATGCCATCATTGTAAGCAAGTTGGGTTTTGCTGGGAGCGTTAATCAGAATTTGAGCCGCGACAATTAAAACTTTCCCGGTGAGTTCCCAAGCTTGGATTAGGCTTTGACGGCGTTCCTCTGAGTCTTCAATGACGTTGAGGACATAGCCCAAGTTGACCACATCGGCGGGGGTGTGTGGGACATCGGGATAGTAGTAAGGGTCCCAGCCTGCGCTGGTGTAGCCTAAGTTTTTTACTCGCTGGACATCGCCACCGTAGCCGCAGCCGTAGTCAAAAAAAGTGGTGTCTTGATTGAGGATTGACCCTTCTATAGCCAGTCGTACAGGGCGAGATATATCAATGCGAGCGATCGCAGCTCTATGACGCTCGATTTCTAGCGCTTCAGGCATAATATTATTTGTCAGTTAACAGTGAACAGTTAACAGTCAACTAATATCCTTTCAATTTTTAACCGCCAGTTCAATTAAATCTTCAATTTTCTTGATATTTGGATCGCCTGCTAAGTAACCAATACCGCGATGTAAATGTAAGCGGAATTGGATGGCGAGGGTTTCTTTGTCGGTGGGATAACCATCGTTGTGACAGCGTTGCTTGAGGGCGAGAAGGAGTATATCAGACATTTCGCCACCAAAAACGCGCCAACTCATTTCGACGTTGCTATCCTGGGGAATTGGGACGGGGGAGGGTGTGGTTGATTCTGCGAGGGAACGACAAAACGCCCAACGGCATAGGATATTCCATTGGTCGATTTTTGTGCTGCGCTTAAGTTTGGTAAGTTGGTCTTTGGCTGTTTGGGAAAGCTTTATTCTTTCAATCGGTGATTCCATTATCTTCCTAAAAATTGAGGTAGTTTTCGTTCATAAACCCAAACAGTAGCGAACCGCAGTTTCAACTTCAAGCATCTTGGAGTCAGAAATCTTGCCAGATGGATCAGCAGGAAAGCGATTTGGATCTAAAGAACGAATTTGAAAACATAAGAACACTGTTTCTATAAGCAATCCACTGTCACCTGGCGAGACTCGGATATTAGTTGGATAATCACGTTTAATATTTGTTCCTTTCGTACCGACAATTACAGTCACAACCAAAGGTGATTGATTTATAGCATCTATAGATAATACTAAAACTGGTCTTGTTCCTGCCTGTTCTCGGCCCAGCACTGGATTAAGATTGACAAAATAAATTTGTCCTCTTTCAATGCTCACAGTTTTTCCAAACCATCCATTTCTGTAACTTGAAATTCATGATTGATAGAGTGAATTTCTGTTTTGATATCTAAATCACTAGCCATTGCAACTAGTTGTTCATTCATATATTTAACATCAGTAAATTTATTTACTATTTGCTTTCTTTCTTGCACTTGTTTTGCAATCCGTTCTAATAACCATTCTAATTCTTCTAATGACAGAACACGTAGGTCATTCTCTATTTTTAATACATGGGGCGAGTTCATAATTGCTTATCTACTTTCCAAAGGTCGTGATATATATTGTAAATATCTTTTTTAGACTATATCTACTACCAAAAATATTGATTTTCTACCACTGTTGTTTGGCGAGTGGAGGAGTCGTATTTGAGCAGGTATTCGCGTGCGATCGCTTCATTTTCTCGCAGTGTTTCCACTTCTTTCTTTCCAATCTCAGTATCCGTAGATAACAAAATCACTTGATGACTAGCGGATGGAAAGTAACGTTCAACTAAGTTACTGCGGTGAGATGAGTCTAGTCTACCTAGTGGCGTATCGATGGCTACTGGTAGGCGGTGTCCAGAGACTTTGGCTAAACCCCAGAGGAATGCGATCGCAAGTAATTGTTTTTCACCTGCTGATAAACGATGTTTAGGAACAGGTTTACCATTTAAATCATAAAGCAAAAGGCTGAAAGTCTTGGTATCAATAGTGATACGATGCACTAAATCTGATTTATGGAGGAGATAAAGGAAGCAGTTTTTAACTTCCTCCTCTAATTTATTGAGCTTTCTCAAGGTTAATTTTTCACGAAAAATCTTGAGTGTATTTTGGACTTTAGCCGCAGAAGTAATAATATGTTCGCTATTTTTATGTTTAATATTTTCTACAGTATAATCACTTAATTCTCTCTTTGACTTGGCAATAATAGTTTCTAACTCAGCTAAACGACGGCGGATTGTTTCGTAATTTGCTTTAGCTTCAACGACTTGATTTTGTGCCGATTCTAATGCTTGACGCAGCTTTGTATAATCTTCTGGTGCTGCTGCTGTTTGCACTTGCCTTTCTAAAGTATGAATTTCTTCTTCTTTATTTTTGAGAATAGTTAATTTCTCTTTTGCAGAAAGTTTAGAATTTTGTAAGTGATATATGAGATTATCTAGTTGACTTAAAGTTTCATCATCGGCTAATAGCCAAGGTGCTTCTGTCTGGATAGTCTTTGCATATAAATTATCTACATCTTGGATTAAAAATGATTGGATTTTTTCAACTTCTATTGGAGAAATTTCTACTTGATTTAGCCAAGCGAGTAAACGCTGATCTCGTTCAAGTAACAAATCCTTGGAGATTTGTACCTGTTGATGGCGAAATTCCTTTTCTCCCTGTGTCTGCGCTTGGTTAAGCAAATTGGGAATTAATGCTAGAGGTAAAACATCAGCCGCCAATTCACACATTGACTGACGTACTTCTTCAATTTCCGCAGTTTTTGTATTTTGCTGTAGTTCTAGTTGATTGCGTTCTGCTGCAATCTTCCCACCTTCAGAAATGAATTTATCAAAGGCTTCTTGCTGCTTTTGTTCTAACTCTTCTACCTGATTTTTGAGAATTTCTACTTTCTCTTCTGTGGTTTGATAATCTTCTTGTTGTTGGGTTAACCTAGTTTCAATTTCCTCTAAGTTTGCTAAATCCTTACTATTCCCAACTTCTTTAAGTTTACGATTAACTAAGATATCTAAATCAACTGCTAAACGATCTGCTAATTCTAAACCTAAAAGTCCACGAATTGCATCTACTACAACTGGTGGTGGTGTTTCCTGTTCTGCAAGTTCTTTAACCTGTTCACCATCAAAGAGAAATAAATTAGAAATCCCTAATGGCAGGAGATTTTCAATATATTCATCCCAAATATTAACTAAAGCATCCGGCCATGTATCACTGTCGCCTAAAATACCTAGTGTATCTCTACCATCTTTAGGATTTTTTGTCCAACTACGGACAACACGGTATTTTATTGGCTTATCGTTTTCAATATGTTCAAAAAGTAATTCAATCCGAGTGTCTGCAACTGGATCTATTTTGTTGTTAACACATTGATTGAGAAAATCACTATAACTTAAATTACCACGGGTAGAACATTGGGCACGAGCGCCATAAAGAGCAAGACGAATGGCATCCATCAGCGTAGTTTTTCCGCCGCCATTCATCCCACCTAATAGGATAATTGGGTGTGAGCTTTTTTCATCAATTTTTGGGTTAAGATTGATTACCTGTTTCCCACTGTAGGGGCCAAAGTTTTGTAGAACGAGTTCAAGAAATATCATTGATTTTTAAGATTAACATGAGTTCGACAGCGATCGCAGAAGCAGAAAGTTTGTGATGAAAGGAATCGGATAAAATTAATTAGATGATTTTGTCTGACGCATTGATAAAAAATATTGTCTATGAAATATAGATAATACCATCACTAACTGTTAAGAAATGCGATTGGATCTGTCTCGGTGTTGGTAAGTGTGGCTAGATTTGCACACCTCCAGCTTGAAAAATCTGTTCGGCGGTTAAATTCAATTCTGGGAAAGTAGGCGAGACAATATGGGTATTGCCTTTAAATTGAGTAACTTGGTACTCACCATCAATTAATTGATAAATGGATATAGTAGGCAGCTTAGGATTGCCAATAAACTTCCTAGCACCTATAGCCGCATAATCTATAATCCAATATTCGGGAATACCTATAGCTTCATAATCAGCTAATTTTTTGTAGTAATCATCTCGCCAATTAGTACTAACAACTTCAATTACTAAGGGAATAGATGCAGCTTGAGATACAGTTGATTCTTTTTTCCATAAAAGCTCATTCACTAAATTTGGTCGATTGATTATTAAGATGTCTGGTGAATAAGCTGATTCCCCTTCAGATGGCTTGACTAATACAGTTTTTGGAATGAAGTAAGGAAGTTTTTGTCGACCAATTTCGATAGATATATTTAGCGCCAAAAAACCAACAACATCCTCATGATCTCCCACTGGTTGTGCCATTTCAACAATCACGCCATCATGTAATTCGTATCTCCCACCCTCAGGCCGCCAAGCTGCAAAATCTTCAAAAGTTACTAATTTGTGTATGGCTTGAATCATAGAACCTCACTTGTTTTAAGATAACCCAACTTTGTCAAGCGTTCTTTAAGTAGTTTCGTTGACTCCCGTCTTCTATTATTCTGAATTTTCCTTTTTAAATTTCATACTTGCCCAAGTTACCTCTTCATCACTTTCAATTTTACCTTCATCTATTTCATTGATTGCTGCAACATCGCCCAAAGTCATCTGCTTGACTTTTGCAACATCACCTTGACTAACTGCTTCGCTTAATTCGCGTTTCAAACGAGCATTTTTAATCGCATCTTCTGGAGAACGGGAACTCGTATTAAAACATTTTTCTAGGGTGTCGTATATCCCTACGCGGCGAGTTTTTTTGCGATACTGGCGTTCTGTGTCTAACAATTTCGCCATGAGTTCCAAGTGCATCGCGTCACCTTCACAGATTTCTTCTAATACTATCCATTCATCACGACCTAGTAGGCTATAGTCTGCACCAGGACGGGGGTCTTGAAATTCTTCGCCAGTCACTTCTTGATAAATCCGGGGTAAGCTATCATCAAATTCGTGTTTGTCTTCTAGCCAAATGCGGCGAATTTCGCTCATTTCTTCTAGAGTAATTAGGGTGATTTTACCCATATTTTTTGGTGCTGTACAACGAGTTTTTGTTTGCGCTTCTAGCACTTGTCTTAGCCAATGTTCTCGCCAATATTTTGTATATGGGCCATGAATTGGTTCAATAGATATTTCACCATCTAAATTACGTTCAAAAAGTTGGACTTCTCCCCAGATACGACGGAAATCTCTTTTATCACGGTCATCTCTAATATCTAATTCATTACGGATATCTAATAGAGGCTGCATCCATTCTTTTTCTTCATCATTTTGAATCATTGCCTCCATTGATTTATCTTTATTAACAATTGTGCAAACCCAGCATCCAAATCGAGAATCACCACAGCTAGGAGTAGAAGTATCAACAACTAGAGGACATTCATTATCTGCTGTAGCACCTCTATACATGGTGAATAAGTCTTTGTTGCTATATCCCCAAGGATTTTGCCATTGATTTAGGTAAATCCAAACTTCATCAGTACGCCAGTCTTCAATGGGAAGGTAAATTAATGAGTTAGGTCGGTTAGGATTAGTATTTATGTGATCGCGTATCCGCGATTCTCGATGTTTAGCCATCGTAATAGCACGTTTAACACTTTCAGCTTTGCGAGTACCTAAAACAAGAATTACTTCACCATTGGCTTGAATTACTTCACGAATGAAGCTATCAGTCGGTTTAATCTTCAAACGTTCAGTACACCACCGCATACGATTACGTGGTGCTGGGTAGCCTTTGCCAATTAAATTTACCCAAAAGGTGTCTTTGACTGCCGGATAAAGCAAATGGGCTTGAATTGGCATTCCTTGTTCTTTAGCAGCAACTCTCATCTGTTCTAAAGAGTTGCGTACCCAAACAGAGACTACAGGATTTTCTACTAGCGTATCAGTTGTAATAACATGAACTGGCTTAATACGTTTTTCTGGTGGTAGGGCTGCGATCGCATTCCAGATAAGCTGTAAGGTAGCAGTACTATCTTTGCCGCCCGAATAGCCCACCACCCAAGGTATCTCATCTAAACAATACAATTCTTGAATTTCAATAGTGAGAGCTTGGATATAGTCCACTAACTCTGCTACAGTACGTGCTTGTTGAACTATCTTTTCTGGTTGTTGTGCTGTAGTCATTTCTCCTTCTCTCTGGAAACACTGGCGTAATATCCGGGCGAATAGAATTCGCGGCTACACAGACGAAACCCAGCAAGGTGGGTTGAAAAAAAGTTTTTAAAAACTTTACTACTAATATCCAAATTTTTGGATAATTAAACGACATAATCCTATTCTGTTTTTAAAATTTAACATGAAAGATACTGCATCTGACCCAACGGCTGACATCGCTAAAGAGTACCTGGAACGAGAAAACAAGGAAAAACAGGTACTAGCTTTACTTCTGGAGAAGTTTTTAGGAAGAAAAGATCAGATTCTCGTTCAAAAAACCGAGATGGGTGGTACTGAGGCTTATGTTAGCTCTGTTACATTAGAATGGTTTGCCGGTCGGGTTCACTTCGCCTCTGGCTTACCTCTGTTTCAAAAAAAGTATAATCCTGAAACTGATAATGTCGAGATTGACGCGGATAGTATTGATGAAATTCAACAGCGTCCCCTTGATTGGTCACGTCAAGCGCCACTAGTGCAGTATTTGGCGGCTAGGCACAACCATAAGTTTCCGCCAGTGCTGGTAGTAATTAATCAACCGTGGGTGGATAATCCCAAAGCTGCTGAGTGGGATAGTGAAGGACGCGCCACCAAGTCTACTACTGATTTCGTCCCCTTAGATAAAGACGCTAAAGTAGGTCTGCTAAATATTTCTGAGGATGATGTAACCATTTATGCACTAGATGGTCAACACCGATTAATGGGTGTACAGGGGTTGATGGAGTTAATTAAAACTCGCAAACTCCAGCGCTATAAAAAAGATAAAGGTGCTGATGACAGTTTTATTACAGTCAATGATTTGATAGAAAAGTACCAAGTAGACCTTGCTTACTTGCAAAATTTACCCAAAGAGAAAATTGGTATTGAGTTCATCTGTGCGGTAGCGGCTGGGGAAACTCGCACCGAGGCGAGGCGGAGGGTGAGATCGATTTTTGTTCATGTCAACCTGATGGCTGCACCCTTGACTAAAGGTCAGCTAACACAGTTGAATGAAGATGATGGTTTTGCGATCGTTGCTAGAAAAATTGCAGTTACACATCCACTATTAGAACAACGACAAGAGCGAAATCCTCGTGTTAATTGGAATAGTGCAACAGTGGCTTCCAATTCTACAGTTTTGACCACTTTGCAAGCTCTCCAAGATATGTCTGAGCGATATTTAGTTCATAAGTTCCCGCACTGGAAACCCTTGGAGAAAGGTTTAATTCCTATGCGTCCAGAAGATGAAGAAATTGAACAGGGAATTGAGGAATTTAAAAAGCTATTTGATTCTTTGGCTAGTCTTTCTAGTTATAAAATTTTAGAACACGAGGATACACCAGCTTTACGGCGCTTCAGTTTTGAGAAGGATGGAGGTGAAGGAAATATGCTTTTCCGTCCAGTTGCTCAAGTTGCATTAGCCCAAGCTTTGGGAATTTTGGTATTTAAAAAAGGTTTTTCCCTAGCAGATATTTTTAAGAAGCTGCGGAAGTTTGACCAGCAAGGTGGTTTTAGTGGTATGGAATATCCCCAATCTCTCTGGTATGGGGTTTTATATGACCCAAATAAAAAGCGAGTGCAGGTTGCTGGACGAGATTTGGCGGCGAAGTTATTGGTTTATATTTTGGGTGGAATTCAGGAACAGATGGAACGTGCTGAACTTCGTAAGGCTTTGGCGGATGCTAGGACTGTTGAAAATAAAACAATAGGTTTTGATGGGGAGTTTGTTGAACCGAAAGCGGTAGGACTTCCACCTGTTTTGTAATTATGCTTGAAATATATTTTGGCGATGCCATTGCAGCGCTTCCAGTTCTGGAAAGTGTTGCTCTGTATTTGGTAGAAGTATTGTTTCACCATGAAAATTTTTCATAGGTTTAGCATGGGGAGATGCTTCTTCCAAATGATTACTAACTATAATTTTGTATTGCTCATCTACAGCAAACCAACCGCGATCAAATGCCCAATGATGGTTTTTACACAGTGCTATTCCATTATGAATTCTACTATCATAGAATTGTGAGAATGGCTTTATATGTGCGCCATCAACGATGTTTTGAGTTACAGATTTAGTTACTTTAAGTCCACAAAAAGCACATTTATAATCATAAATACTTATGATAGCTTTCCTGAAAAAAGCATTTCTAATTAATGCTTTTTTTAATCTCCATCTAGGATTAGGATCTAAATTACTAGACTCAATAGTTTTGTCTATTTGTAAAGGTACATCTTCAAAATTTTGGTTAATGTTTAAAAAACTTTCTATCGTATTATCTTCAGATGGTAGCCAAGCTGAAATAAGTGCATCAATTAATATTTGCTTAGAAATTTCATCTTGAATGAAATTAAATAGTTCATCATCCAAATATGCATAGTCAACATCTTCCTTGAGTTTGGGAATTGTTTGCGGGCGACCCCCATCATATTCCGAACTATACTTAAGATGCCAAAATTTCCCTTGATCATTTTTTAGATGAAAAAAAGGAAGGGCAAAATCACTTCCCTTAAAAGTACTAGAAGCAAGTATTTCCCAATACTTCTTGAATGTATCAATTAATTCATCTGATATTGTAATACGATTATCTGTTATTAAATCTTGTGTAATTAGGTCAATTATAGATAAAAGTAATATTGGTTTATTAAGAGCATCACCCTTATTTTTACTTTTATACACCTTAATATTAGAAAAACATTCACAGTAATAAATTAAACTTAGCTGATGTACTGGCTGTTGTGCTTTACTCATTATTTTATTTTTATATAAATCGTAAGTATTTGCTCAATCTGTTGGTAATTGTTAAGCAATAAATTGATGTTGTCTTATGAAAGAAATTTGCTTAAATCAAACTCTTCTTCTTGGGAGTTATCTTGAAACCTTTCATGACTGAGAATCAATAAAATTCTTTCAGAATAATCTACTGCGCCCCGGATTTCTGATTGTAATATTTCAAGTCCACCATTGGCATATTCTTCAAAAATATAATTACGTTTTTCGTTATTGTTTCCTTCTTCGAGAGATAAAAGTTTAATCTCTTGAGTTTCAGCAATTGCTATTAAATTTATTACTGTATTATATCCCCTGACTATAAACTGTTCTTGGGGTATTGGCGACGGTTCCCTTTTAGAAATCTCTCCCAAAGGCACACGTTTTTTATGCTTTGCACCCAAAGCTGCTGCAAACACAATCACATCAGCAAAAGTATTAAAAGGGCCTGTTCCACCATTTGAAGATGTTAAATCTTTCACTAACTCAGCCTTATCTTTAGCAACCCTGATTCTGCCAGTTTCCGCCATTGTTTTAATATCTACATTGTTGCTATTTTAACCGAAAGTTGGAAGCGACAGTAATTATTAGCGCATTATTTTATACTAGTATATTGGCGATCGCTAAACAAACAAATTATCCACCAACATAGTCCATCCTGCCACTGCACCTCCGTGTGAAATTTAAATTGATAGTTGAACATCCTCATAAAGCAAAGAAATAGGAAAGCGGAAATCAACGCTAGTTAAATGAACTTCATCCTCTTGTTCATAAGGATGTAACTCCCAGAGTCCTCTATCATTTAACCGGAAGCAATCTAAACCAATTTTTTCAGCATCGATAAGGACGTATTCTTGCAAAGTCTGAATGTGACGATACCGCGTAAATTTTGTACCTCTATCGTAAGCTTCCGTACTTGGGGACAGAACTTCAACAATTAAACAAGGATATTGGAGAAATTGAATAGCTTGTTTATCCCGTTCATCGCAACTCACCACAACATTGGGATAATCAAAAGGCCCGTTTTCAGATACACCTACTTTCCCATCCGCCATATTCACCCGACACCCACTCCCTCGCAGGTGACTTTTTAAGGCTGAAGCTAGGTTTAAAGCAATATCATTATGGGGAAGAGTACCCCCAGTCATGGCAAATACTTCACCATCAATATATTCATATTTAATTTCTTGGCGTTCTTCCCATTCCAAATATTCACGAGGCGACATATAGTTTTTGTTTGGACTGGCAACCATAACCTCATTCCTTCCTTTTTCTCAACTTTAACTAAAAACTTCTGCGCCTCTGCATGAAAAAATTACCCCTCCGTTCTCACCGTCAAAACCTGCGGCGGCGTAGAATCTGGAGGATACAAAAAGTCCACCTGTACTTCTCGCTTCCCACCCGCTAACATTTTCAGCGTCACCAACGGTTCACCCCTTTGTCCTCGACGCTGTACCAAATGGACATAGCGCGTTTTTTCCACACCATTATCATCGATGTAACGCACCCGCACCGTTCCCCGAAAGAATATTTGTTCTACACCTGGCTTTAAAAACAAAAGTCTATCTGTTCCCCCTTCATCCTTCACAGGAGTCTGGATTGATACAGTTACCGTCTGAGTTTGGTTAGTAATATTTTTAAGGGGTAAAGTCAAATTGTATTCAACACCATAGTTACTGTGAGCAAAGTACGCTGTATCAGGATAGCGTTTTAACATTGGTGCGCTTTGAATTTGTCCAGTGCTGAGAGTAATTAAATGTACAGTTCCCAAAGGATAAGAAAACGCCTTTCCTGGTTGGGGTATCGTTAATTCAGACACATTGGAATTATCCGTAAGCTGTGTTTGCCATTGCGTTCCTTGGGAGACACCAGCGACGCGACTAAATACTGTTGGTTCTCTAGGAGGGTCGAGAGGTGTGGGGATGGGGTCACGCTTTCCTGCTAAACTGGCTGTATCCAGAAGCTTTTGCCACTCGGCTAAGGTGGGTGGAATATTACTATTTTTGACTAAATTTGCGAGATAAACTGGGCTACTACTTGCCAAGCGCATCATCGTAGTGCGACCGTTAGAAGCAGGAGCCTGTACAGGAATGGCTAAATTCGCTAGGATTTGCGTTTCTTTTGGTTCTATCACCAGCTTTTCGGGAAAAATCCCTTGGCGAACTCCCCGCAATACATCATTCATTGTGCGATCGCCTGGCCCAGAGTAAACTGTACCTTGGGGATTTTCCACCAAATCAGGTAAAGCGATAAATGGCGCTTCTCTGGTGAGGTAACTAGCTGCTTGTAAAACTTGCAGTGTGACAGGTTCATTCCCTGGATTATGTACAATTATCCCTTGGTAAACAGTGCGGCTTTGGGCTGATGTTTCCGCCCTGACGATATGATGAGCAAATATATCAAATCTGCCTTCAAAGGGATAATTTAAATGTGCTGACTGTACTTGTTTCCCATCAGGGGGGAAAGTTGATAGCAAAATTCCTTCAGTTGTTACCAATTCGGGACTATTGCTGTTAAAGGTGGGAATAATATCGAGTTTTCCTGGTAAGGGGCGTACTTCTTGCGGATGTACTTCAACTCCGGCAATATATTGTGGCGGAACCGTGTAAATATTTAACGCCCGACATATCAAAGCTGCAACTTCGCCTCTAGTAGCGCTTTGCAGTGGTTTTAGCTGTTTGACATTGGGATAATTGACAACAATACTATTAATAGTCGCAGATGCGATCGCATTTTGGGCATAGTTAGGAATTTGTCCCGCATCGTTAAAATATTGTTGTAATATCTGCGTTGGGTTGGATATAGGGCTGTAATTTTTTCCACCAGCTACGACACCAATGATTTGGGCGCGAGGAATTGGCTGGTTGGGTTGGAAAATTCCACCGGGATAACCAGAAAAAAATCCTTTTTGGTAAGCGGTAGAGATTGCTTTATTAGCCCAATAATTACTGGGTACATCTTTAAATAACGTAGCAGTGCGTTTCACTGGTGAATCAGGAAAAGCATTTAGCATCAACACTGCTGCTTCAGCGCGTGTCACTGTTGCTTCTGGGCGAAAACTACCATCAGGATAGCCTGTAATCAGTTTACGCTCCCCTAGTTGCTGGACACAATTTTTTGCCCAATAGCTTTGGGTGTCAGAAAAGGCTAGGGCGTTGGGGGTTGATAGAGTTAAGAGTGAGACAACAACTGCTGTAGTTTTTCGGAGAAGCATTAGTAAACTTTAGTATAAACTAAAGCCATTAAAGCATTTCACGGGGACTTGAGAAGTTAAAAGGACGGTTTGTAATCACCCTGGTTCTAAGTTGACAAGCTGTAATTACCTATCTCGTTCAACTTCCATAATTTCCGTATACTCAAACTCATTCGGACTTTGTTTCACCAAAGGATATCTTTCTCCACCCAACTCAATATAATCTTGTTCGCAATCTGGCTTGGATGAATAATATGTAAGCGCATATTCTCTACCAATTCTATTTGTCATTTCCGCTTCAACTTCACCCCGCCACTGAGTCTTAGTAACTAAAACTATCAACTGATTCGCTAATTGGGGAATTGTCTTCGCAATGTGTCGCCGCGAATTCTCATCCAAACTGCCGAAGGGTGAATCCATCACAATTGGGAAAGTGCTACTATCGGGAATCATCATCATTTTTCGTTTCTCACTCCATTCCCTTACTTTGTCAATGATGCTGGCAATAAAAGATAAACTGAGAATTTGATTCTCCCCCGTTGATGCTGCAACTGGTGCTTCTATACCTGTGGTATTTTCTACTAATGTCAGTTCATATTTTTCACTAATTTTAGGAATGTATGGAGTTACAGAAATCTCCATAAATATCTCTTGTACTCGCTTTTCTAGTTGCAGGCGAAATTGTTGTTCTTGACGATTTCTAACTTCCGTTAACCGTTCGATTGCATCTTGAGTGGCGTTAATTCGTCGTTGTGCTAGAGTTTGCTTATCTTCATTCAGTTTTTGCTTTGCAATTTGTTTATTTAAACCTTCAATCTCAGTTGTGAGTTGAGCAATTTGCTGCTGATTTGCACCCTGTTCTCGATTCAATTCATCAATTTTACTTTCAATTTCATCTAACCTTTTTTGTAAACTGCTAATTTCTTCATTAGCATCTTTTCGCAACCGTTCTTGAATATTGTCTAAATCGCCTTCAATTTGAGATATACTTTGCCTTAACTGATTAATTCTACTTTGTTCTCTATCAACTTCTTCCCAAAATCCTATTGCTTGCTTATCAATTTCATCTACTTGAGCTATCATCCGAATTGCAGTTTCTTCCACCGCCGAGGAACCTGCTTTATTTAACCAAGTACTCACATGAGTGTGAGAATGATTACCCTCGTGTAATTCTGCGCCACAAATACAGCGCTGAGAATTGAGTAAATCATTCACAAATTCCCGCGATATTCCTGATGTTAACTCACCTCGCGCCTTCAAATCATTAATAATTCCTCGAAACTGGGATGTAGTTTCCGACAGTAAAACTGTATAACCCCGCGCAGAGATAACTTTTTTCAGCGCTTCCTTTGTTTTTTTATATTCTTCTTGATTCGCCGTCTTCTGCGATTCTAAATCTTGCCATCTTTCTTGCAATTCTTTAGCTGCACTAAGTTCTCGTAAACGGTTACTTGTCTCTTTTTTAAAAGTTTGTTGATATTCTAACTCTTCTTTAATTTCCGTTTGCCGTTTGGTAATGCGTTCGCGTTCGCGTTCTATCTTTTCTTGCTGTCGTAATAGTTGTTTGGTTTCAGAATCACCAATAGCTTTTAATTCATTTTCTAAAGCTTTTTTTGCATCTCCCAAATGTCTGATGGAACGGTTGATTACTTCTACACCCAAGAAAATTTTTGTAGCTTCGGCAATTTCAGCCTTTTTATCAGAACGGACTATTTCTTCAATTCGTTCGCCGTCAAAGAAAAAATATTGATGTAAAGTAGCGGGTAAAATTTGATTAATTATATCGTCTGGTTGCTGAGTTGGTATATTCCATTTGCCATCATCCGCACCAACCCACATGGTTAATTGAGTTTTGCCAGCGTCAAAATCACCTTCATTTTTATAACCCCGACAGGCGCGTTTAACTCGATAGCGTTTACCTTCATGTTCCCAGCCAATCTCTGCCCAACATTCTACAGCTTGACCTTTTTGAGCTTCTGCGATCGCACGCTTATTAACTAACTGTTCTATCGATGCAAACGCTGCACTAAATTTATCATACAATACCCACGTAAAGGCATTTAGTAAACTGGTTTTACCAGAGCCATTATTGCCATGAATAATCGTCGTATTCTGAACATCTCCACCAGCCAGAAGCATCTCTGGTGTCGTACCATAAAAGGAGCGAAAGTTGCATAGCTTGATTGAAGTCAGCTTCATCGCACCTCTTCCTTAATAATGTCCAAAATATTATCATTTATATGGCTGTTAATCTTCTTATCTAGCCTGCCTTTTTCCAGCTTCCATACCCGCTCAATAATTCGCCGTACCTCCGGCGGAGCGCTGTTTATTGGCTCTTGCACATCATCAATATTCGCATCTTGTGACATCTTCGGTTTGGAAATATAGATTTTCTATATTTTAACTTTGTCTAGTGCTGTACTCACCACCGTAAAGCCACTGTTAGCGTTATCTTTAATTTTGTAAAAACTATTTTTTTAAATTTATACTTTTCTTTAAAAAAGACTTTATTATTGAATTTTCTTCTGTTATTATTAATATTAACAATCTAGATCATAATGGGATATAAGTAAAATTTTTAAAGTCACTTACATCCCATTATAATCTAATTCATAATTTTATTATTTCATACTTAATGCTTGTTTTTTCAAAACTTGAAAATTTTTACAAAAAAATACAACTATATAGTTCATTATCAAATATCTAATAAACCATAGCGCTTTTGTAAATCAAGTAACTTCATTCTTGCTTCCCCTGCGTTATCAGCTAAATCGGCAAATTCTACAAAGCGACGCAATTCCTTTTTTAACAGATTGCGCTCAACTTCTATAGTTTCTCTATCTAAATCTGGCGGCAAAACAATCATGTCAAATATTGTTGCGCGTTCCTTAGCAGGATGAGGACGTAAAACTCGCCCTCGTCGTTGAATGAATTGGCGAGGATTACCAGAACTTGATAAAATCACCGCAGTTTGAATTGCTGGAATATCAACACCTTCATCTAAACAACGAATTGCCACCAAACCTTGCAATTCCCCGCTTTCAAATTGATGGCGCAATATTTCCCTTTCTTGTAAAGTTGTTTGGGCTGTATAGGTGCTTACCTTGTACCCTAAATCCACTCCGAGAATTTTAGCAACAGCTTTAAGTTGGCGTAGAGAAGAACGTTGTCCCGTATCTTGGGAACCATCACTACAATAAAAAAGAGTGTGACTAGTTTCGCGGCGAGTTGCCATTAAATCCCGTAAAGCATTTAATTTATTTTCCGCCGCACCAATTAACCTTGCCCTTTGCATCAATAACGGCTTTAAATCTTCATTGTCTTCAAAACTTCTTGCTTGTCCATTTTCTTTATCTCGGTAAAGTAGCGATCGCCCAATTCTTTTAGTTAGCTTTAAATAGGCAATACTTTCTGCTTCAGTTAACTCTACCAACACTGGATAATACAGATAATGTACCAAAGCACCTTGAGCGATCGCATCCCTCAAAGTGAACTCTGGTTGGAGAACTGGGCCAAAATAATCAAATAAAGATTGCGTACCAAAATCATCAAAATATCTTTCCGGTGTGGCAGATAAAGCTAGTCTCAATCCAACACTGCGCGGCAAACTTTCTTCTAACTTGGGTGCGCCTAAATTATGCGCCTCATCCCCAATAATTAAAGTTTTGGCAGGAAAATATTTGAGTTGAGACTGAAACCCATCTCCAATTAAAGTAGAGTTCGTAGTAATCACCGTAACAAACCTTTGAGAACCAGAACGCAAATTATAAATTTGCGTCGAAAGTTGACTTTGCCAAGTGCGTAAATTCTCAAAAGCTAAAATGGGTTGCAAATTAAATTTTTCACACTCTCGCGCCCATTGGGTGACGAGATGGCGATAGGGACACACCACCACCAGCACTTGTAAATTAATCTGCTGATATAATTCACAAGCGATCGCTAGTGCGGTAATAGTTTTACCACTACCAGTAGCCATTTTCAGCGTCCCTCTACCATTGTTGGTAAACCAGCTAGCGATCGCTTGTCGCTGATATTGCCGTAATTGCAGAGACACAGGCATTCTTGGGCATCCTGGTAATGGTTGCAAAGTGTAATAACTGCCCTTACTTTCCCTTGCAAACGGTAATTTCAACCGGAAAGTGGGCAGTTGCTGCACTGGATTTTTTGTCAGGTACATAAAATGTTAAGTACAAAGGTAGTCATGAACCCTAATTAATGGGCATTGGGTATTGATTATCTCTCCCCCACTCCCCATTACTCAGTTGTAACCACGCCAAACACCAATGAGTGAACCTTGTACCTGCACTTGCATAGCGCTGACTTCTATGGGATTGTACTTGGGATTTGCTGGTTTAAGGGTGACGCGATCGCCTTGGCGATAAAAACGTTTTAATGTTGTACCAAATCCATCGACTCTGGCGGCGACGATAGTACCATTTTTTAAATGATTTGGTTCTGCTACTGGACGCAGAAATACCACATCACCATCAGTAATTAAATCTTCAATCATGCTATCGCCAGCTACCCGCAAAGCATAGGTTTGGGGAGGTAAATCGAAATTAGAAAAGTCTAAATGATCTACAGCATCAGTAAACGGTTCTATTAAACCACCAGCAGCGATCGTCCCCAAAATTGGTACACCTTGCTTCACAGGACGCAAAATCCGAATCGTTCGGGCTTGTCCTTCAGTCCATTCTATATATCCTTTTGTGCGTAAATGTTCTAAGCGGCTTTGAATTGGGGCTGGTGACTTCAAGTTCATCGCTTGCATCATTTGCCTAATAGAAGGCGAATGCTGGTGCGATCTGATGTATTCTGCCAACCATTCGTAAAGTTCTTGTTGAGCTTCCGTTAGACGTTCCATAAATTTGCGGGAAGTAATTATTAATGTCTCTAGAACATTAGTACTACAAAAAACTTCCCATAACAAGAGAAAAGTAAAAATTATGAAAGGCAAAAGTAAGAATATTCTCTTTTCTTTGACCCATTTATTTCGGATTTTTTACCAGCAAGTAGTTAGGAGCCAATTGCACACTAGCTATTCCGACTCCTAACTCTTGTACAGACGCGATTAATCGCGTCTGTACTCCTAATTCCTAACTCCTTTCATTCCGCCCCTAAGATACTCGCAAGCAAAGCTTTTTGAGCGTGTAAGCGATTTTCTGCCTGTTCCCAAACTTTTGATTGAGAACCTTCAATAACTGCCTCAGTAATTTCTTCACCACGATGGGCTGGTAAGCAGTGTAAAACAATCGCCTCTGGATCAGCAAGACTCAATAGCTGTTCCGAGATTTGGTAAGGCTGGAAAATTGGCATCCGATTATCGGCTTCAGATTCTTGCCCCATACTTGCCCAAACATCAGTATAAAGTACAGTAGAACCCTTGGCGGCTAATTCTGGATCGTGAGTGACAAGGACTTCTGTTTTGTTATTAGCGATCGCTCTTGCTTGTTCTACAATCTTAGAATCTGGCTCATATCCGCTAGGGGTGGCAATTCTAACATTCATCCCCACCAAAGCACAGCCCAACATCAGAGAATTAGCCATATTATTCCCATCACCCACGTAGGTCAAAGTTAACCCAGCAAGGCTGTTAAAGCTTTCTTGAATCGTCAATAAATCAGCCAATACCTGACAAGGATGTTCTGCATCAGTAAGCGCATTAATTACCGGAATCTTGGCATAGTGAGCAAAAGTTTCTAAATCTTGCTGGGCAAAAGTGCGAATTGCCAAAATATCCAGATATCGATCTAACACCCGCGCCGTATCCTGCAAAGGTTCCCCGCGACTAACTTGAGTGACATTAGGGTTGAGATCGATTACCTGTCCACCCAGTTGGTACATCGCCACAGTAAAACTTACCCGTGTACGAGTTGAAGCTTTGGAGAACAACAACCCCAAGACTTTATTACATTGTAACTTCAGCTGTTGTGATTTAAGTTCAGTTGCCAATTGCAGGAGTTCTTGAACTTCCGTAGGACTGATGTCCGCTAGACTTAGTAAATCTCGTCCGAGCAATGCTGCCATGCTTATAATCTGTAAAAAATAATTATATATTTCTGTCCCTTTATTCAGCTGTGCTAAGAAAATGCAGTTTTGGAACTGACGAGATATTTTTGCGTTCAGCCCAGGATTTAAGTTAGCTTTTGGTATGGATATTAATTTATCAACTTTATCCGTGATTGCGATCGCAGATTTGTTTCTATTTCATCACAATTGCACAACCATCTAGGTATAAAAAAGCCGCGAGATCGCTAAAAACTCTGATCTCTTAGCCTTGTTTCTGGAGAAGTAGAAATTTTTTAGCAATTACAGCTAGACAAATAAATTGATTATGGTACAATGATAAATTGTGGTTGCTACTTAAGAGTAATCAAAAAATTGCCAGCATAGCACAGTGGTAGTGCATCCGACTTGTAATCGGAAGGTCGCGAGTTCAAATCCCGCTGCTGGCTTTAAGTATACATAAAGACTTGAGTTGTTAATTGTGTACAGTAATTCAGCAAATTGGCGATCTACTGGAGTACATCACATCCTAAAACTTTTGGAAGGAAACGAAAGGACAAATTGAAGGAGCATCCTTCAGAATATCTTCAAGTTATGCAAAATTAACCTAATCTTTATCCATATACACTGAAACAAATTAAAATAGTGAATCTTTTGTGTAGATGGAGCCTATACTAAATATCACGCATTTTTTGCCTTTTTATATCATTAGGTATTGCGACCTTCTGAAAATATCAAGGGGAAAAATTTCTTCGGTTAAAAGAAGCATTATGATGCGGAAGGAGAACCTAGTACCAGTATTTATGAATCTTCTAGCCGTCACAAGTTTTAATAGGCTGTCTCTTCATGTTCTGGTTGAACAGGCTCAGTCGGGACTTTTATCGCATCAGTCCCAGAGTTACCTAATTGTACAGCTGAAGCTGAAACCCGTTCAGATGCGATCGCAGCCGTACAGGAGCAAATTAAAGCTAGACTGGCAAATATTTAGGTGCTGACCCTAGAAGTGGCAAATAATCCCTGGACAGATTTTATTGGGATGTTTGCGGGAGATGAAGAGTTTGCGGATCTGGCTCAGGAACTGCGTACTGAGCACGAGTTAGATATAGTATGAGCCTTTGGGTGTTAGATACAGATCATATATTAATGAAGTCTCTGTGCGTGCTATTTAAATGATAAAGAATTGGCGCGATCGCACCAACTCCTTACACTTTTTATCCTTGTTGTTGGTTTAACCAAGCTTCTAAATCAGCAATATTAGAAAAGTCTAGTAATGCTTCTCCTAGATTTTCTAATTGTTCAATCGATAAACCTTTAATTCGCTCGATTAATGATTCATTAATTTCTCCAACACGGCGATTGAGCAGACGTATAATTAAATGTTGTTCTCCTTCCTGTTTTCCTTCCTGTCTTCCCTCTTGTTTGGCTTGTTCCCTATCTCTTTGATAAAGTGGTTCTAGTCGCATAACTAACTCCCTATCATCTGATTCTAATTCTTGATTTACTCTCAAGTTTTCGCGCAAGTTGTAAACTAATTCCAGGGTTGCTTTTTGGTATGGATGGTTTAATGGTAACGCTTGCAACTCGATAATCGCTTGCGACTGTACGCTTCCCCTACCTAAAAGCCTCAACCATAATGTTTCTGGTATCTGTGGTAATTGATGTATCGCTACAATTGCTGTCCGCAAGGCATCTGGAAGAAAATGTACTCCTGATAACCAACCTTCTTTTTGCATAGTTCCAAAGCTAGACAATCTAGTTTCAGATACCGTTGGAGTAAGAACCCACAATTTGGGAATTTCTGAGTCCTGAAGTTTAGTTTTATTTGCTTTAGCTTCTCGTCGTAAGAGAGCCTTTACTTCTAATAATTTGAGAAGACAGTCGCATATTTCATCAGTAGAAGCTGGATTGCGGAATGGTTCTATGAGTGCAGGATTTTCAGCAAATCTTCCTAGTAAACCCAGTATTTGTAAATTAGAGCTTTGCTGTTTGTCAGGAGTGAAGAAAACATCTATTTCTTTAATCTCTCCTGAGACTTTTTCTGATGACTTGACTTCTCCGTAATCTTTTAGCAATTCCTCAAGATAGTCTTTAGCAAATTTGTCATGTATGAAACGTGTCATTCAATTAGTTCTCTAGTTATTTAAATTATCAAGAGTTAGTGCAATGCGCGATGCCTTTGGCGGGCGTAGCCATCGCACCAATTCCCTACACCTTTTATTTGCTAGACTTGCTATCTAATTAATACGCTCACTACATCGCCTGATTCACCTAAAGTACCTGCTCTTACAGGTTTAGACCAAGAGCCTATTTCTGCATAACCTGTAGTATGCAAGCGATAGATAGTACTCTTGACTACATTAGGACTATCGACTAGCAGGTGTTTTATCTTTTCTCTACTTACGTAGACTTGATTGCTGCTGTTATCTTCTAATGTCACGAATTCTTCTGCCATAACTTATATATTCAATGTTTTCTCTAGTTTTGTTATCAAATATGATAACAAAACTAAAATACAAATTAACATAAAAGTTAACAAAATTATACTCCCTGCCCTGTGATAATGGAAATCATGGGAAAAGCAGGACAAGCACTAAGACAGGTTTTAGAGTCTTACAACATTAGCCAAAGCCAACTGGCAATAGGTTTAGGTGTTGAACGTCCGATTGTCTTTCGTTGGTATCACGAAAAAATTGACCCTACTGCTGAAACTGTTGCAGACATTGTTAAGGCATTAAATAAGATTAATAAATTAGCCGCAAATGATTTTATTCAAGCATATTTAGGAGAGTTGGCATTATTTAAAAATCAACTTACGAATCAAGACTTACCACTATCAGACAAAGTTAATGTTACGGTTTTAGCTCAAATATTTAACAATATAACTAACTCTTATAAACATCTTTATTTTTTATCAATATTAGACATTATAAAAAGAAGAAATTTTGATACTTTATCGCCTATTAGCTTTCGGGAAATAATTGTTGAAATGTTAGCTAATGCTTGGTATCCTCACAATTATTTTAAACTATCTTTTGGTAAGCAAGACCAAATTGCTAATAAATTAGATGCTCTTGATCTGGAAATTACAGAACCAATTTTAAAGTTTAGAGATACAGATAAAAAACTTTTGCGTACCTCTATTAATAATCAAAATCTTGATAATATTGTTATTTCTATTAATCGCTATGTATCTTATCGTTTAATTCGTCCTTTCTTTTCTCAAGAGATGAGAGGATTAAAAGATTACGATGTTGACCCTATTATTATTAGTTTGGCTAACAATCAATTTGATACTAAAAAGCCTTTATATTATTTTAACGCTGAAGAACCAAAAAATTGTAACGCCATTATTTTACATCCAGATTGGATTGAATATTTAGAGGAAAACTACACAATAGTTAGGGGGTGGGCTTCTTGGGAATGGTTGAATTATATGCAACAGAGAAACCCTAGCACTCCTAATGTAGTTAACAAATTATTTATGCCACAAGAAAGAGATTCTTTGGCAAATCAAAATAAATATTGGAAAACTATTTTAGAATATCGAGATATTGAATGTATTTATTCAAAAGTTAAATTAAATAAGAATGAAACTTCCTTAGATCATTATTTACCTTGGTCTTTTGTAGCTCATAATCAATTATGGAATTTGATTCCAACAACAAAATCTGTTAATTCTTCTAAATCTAATAGTTTACCATCGGAAGAATATTTTCTTGACTTTGTAACATTACAACATTTAGGCTTAACGACTTATAAGCAAAGTGTTTCTCAAATAAAATGGTCAAATGATATTGAGACTTTTGTTGCAGAATTGAAAGTTGATCAACCAGACGAATTATTAAATTTAGAAATCCTCTTTAATGCTTATACAAAAACTATAAAACCTTTAATTTCTTTAGCAACTTTGCAAGGTTTTAGCCCTAATTGGGTTTATGCCTAAGAAACAATGAACCCACTTTAGTAATTTGGTTGGCATATAGTGAAGAACTTTGTGAACAAGCAGTTACAGAATTTCAAAAAGCCTGGGACTGTTTAGGCAAACAGCTACGCTGGGCGGTTACGCCATCGCACCACCACCACTTACCGCTTCTGGGGCAACCATGAGTTAGACTTAGCACAAGCGCAAGATGGCTTAGTAGTAGCAGGATTAGCGAAAGTCTATCACACCGCAAAAAAAGTATTCGCTTTATTAATCAACTGGGTGTGCGTTGTTCATTGGTAATTATCGATGAAGCTCATCAAGCAGTCGCCGAAACCTATAAACTCGTCTTAGATGCTTTAGTCATCCCCTACGAAAAAACCGCCTTATTAGGTTTAACCGCTACACCCGGACGGACTTGGGCTGATATTAACACCGATGCACAACTAGCAAAATTCTTCGCCCAACAGAAAGTTACTTTAGAAATCCCAGGTTATGACAACCCCATTGATTATCTCGTCGATCAACAATACCTAGCTAAAGTTAACTATCGTTCCTTATTTTATGAAACGGGTATTGAACTAACTCCCCAAGACCTGAATCGGATTAATACAGAATTAGACATACCCCAATATATCCTCAATCGGTTAGCAGCAGAAGAACAACGCAACCTCCGCATCATCCTCGAACTAGAAGCACTAGCCCAACACCATCAACGGATTATCGTTTTTAATACCTCCGTTGAACACGCGCGACTCATCGCCGGAATTTTGCGTTTCAGAGGATTTAATACTGATGCTGTTACAGGTGATACCCCCAAATCAGAGAGAGAAAGGCTGATTCAAAGTTTTAAAGACGAACAGCCCCAAACCAAGATTTTATGTAACTACGGCGTTTTAACCACTGGATTCGATGCACCCAAAACCAGCGCCGCCGTTATCGCCCGTCCTACCAAATCCCTTGTCCTCTACAGCCAAATGGTAGGATGCGCCATTCGCGGACTCAAAGCTGGAGGTAATGCTACCGCCGAAATTGTCACCGTTGTCGATAGCCAACTCCCCAGTTTTGGTTCAGTTGCATCAGCTTTTCACAATTGGCAAGACGTTTGGAGGAAAAACCCATGAATACTAACGCCCATGATATCGTGCCGACTCACCTCGCTGTTCAAGCAATGCGCGATAACGGTTATAAAAATGCCGCTTATGCGATGCCTTCGGCGAGCTTCGCTAACGCCGAATTAATGGATAATGCCATTCAAGCCGGTGCATCCCAAGTAGAGTTACTGTGTGGTGAACGAAAACAACAGGTCGAAGGGAGGAAGCGATCGCGTATTGAACAAATAGCTAATAGTGTAGATCATGTTTATGGTAATCAAGCCACACAAGCAGTTAAACAAGCTCGTCAACAAATAGCTGAATTAATCAATGCTTCTGCCAAGGAAATTATCTTTACATCTGGTGCAACAGAAAGTATTAATTTAGCAATTCAAGGACATATTTCTCAACAAAATACTCCCGCCACAATAATTGTTTCCCCAGTTGAACACAAAGCAGTTTTAGATACCTGCAAAGCATTAGCTAAAAAAGGGCTTGCTGAAATTATTTGGTTAAATGTCAATCAACAAGCCCAAATTGATTTAGAACATCTAGAAAAAGTCTGCTCTGGCGGTGCTTCCTTAATCTGTGTGATGGCTGCTAATAATGAAGTAGGGACAATTTACCCAGTAGAAAAAATTGGAGCGATCGCTCAAAAATACCATATCCCTTTTTTATGTGATGCTTCCCAAGCAGTCGGTAAAATTCCCCTTAACTTTCAAGACTGGGGTATTACCTATCTAGCTATTTCTGGACATAAACTTTATGCACCTAAAGGCGTTGGTGCATTAGTCGTGAAAAAAGGTTATCATCTTCAACCACTGATTTACGGTGGTGGACATGAGCAAGGACTCAGATCCGGTACACTCAATGTCCCCGGAATCGCTAGTTTGGGGGAAGCTTGCAGATTGAGACGATTAGAAATGGAAGCAGATGAAAATGCGATCGCTATTTTACGAGATCAGCTACAAAACTTACTTCAGGCTGAAATTCCTAATTTACTGGTGAATGGGGACTTAAACAACCGTTTATCAGGTAACTTACATATTTCTATCCCTGACATCCCTAATAGTGCCATTATTGCTAGAGTTCGCCATCAATTAGCTATTTCTACAGGTGCGGCTTGTTCATCAGGTATTGTCGCGCCATCTCACGTTCTGCAAGCTATGAATCTTGGAGAAAATATAATTGAGGGAGCGTTAAGAATTGGTATTGGGAAATTTACAACCAAAGAAGAAATCGAAAAAGCATCTTCTGCGATCGTCAGTGCAGTAAAGGCTATTTTGAGCCTAAAATAATAAAACCCTTATTAGGGCTTTAAGAGTAATATTTTCAATTACATAAATCTGTCAAATTGTCAAATAATTTGGCAAGCGACACTTATGATTTCGCCAGTTGTCGATAGCGTTCCTGAACTTCTTGAATCGAAAACAAAGTTTCAAACTTTAACCCGGCTGACTGATACAACTCACCTCCACCTTGTTGTCGGTCTACCAGAGAAATTATTTGATTAACGGTATAACCCGCATCTTTAAGACGCTCAACCGCTTTCAGAGCAGATTGCCCAGTTGTCACCACATCTTCCAAAACTACTACTTTTGCACCCTCTGGTAAAGTGGGGCCTTCTATATAAGCTTTCGTCCCATAACCCTTGGCTTCCTTGCGAATAATCAGCGCTGGTATGGGTCGGTTTTCATAAACAGAAACTATACTCACTGCTGTCACCATTGGGTCAGCCCCCATCGTTAAACCTGCTACAGCCTGAGTATCTACGGGTAGTAAAGGAAACAACAATCGTCCAACAGCTAAAGCTCCTTGGGGGTGGAGTGTTACCTGCATCTTATTGACATAATAAGAACTACGTAGCCCAGAAGCTAGAACAAAATCACCCTCTTGATAAGCCCGTTGAGAAAATAAATCTAGTAGCTTGTGGCGCAAGGTTGTCAAATCAGGAGTGGTTGCCCAAATATCTGAGTGGGTAAGAGTTTCAGTAGGATACGTCATTACAAAACATTAAAAGTTGTGCTACACCAAAGGTTGAACTCATCAGAGTTCTGAACTTAAGCATAAATTAAGATTCGCCCAAAACGAAAATTGAGGAGTCAGAAACGTGCGTATAAAATTTAAAACCCTTGGTGGTTTATTGGTGCTGCTTGCTGCTGGTATTGCTTTTCCCTCAGTTGCATTTGCCCAAACCGAAACCCCCAGAACTGAAACTACGAGTGATGTATTTGAACGAGCTTTTTTTAGTCACGATCGCAATTTCTACGAAAATGGCAGCCTCAAGCGTCAGGTAGACTCACTTTTAGGATCTGGTTCTAGTTTCGGTGGTTCCTTCCCAGAAAATGAAATTGCCCGCGATGCTGAGTTGGTTAACACTTTATATCATGATGTCTTGACTCAGCAAGTTGGTAACGATCCTTATCTTCGCACTCCTGATTTACCAAATCCTTATGACACATCGCTGATCATGTCCCCTCGTTTGAATAGCAACAAACTCAAAGTGGGAACTGAATTCAGGTTCGAAACTTTACCACCTCGGTAAGATTAGCGAGTGGGGACTGGGGAGTGGGGAGCAAAGGACAATAATTACTCACCAACACTTCAGCAATGCTCAGTACAACTGCTCATACCCAATGCCCCATACCCTCTATTACTACTTTTTGATGATTCAGTGCGCCCTGCTGGAATCGAACCAGCCTGAAGACGAATTATGAGTTCGTTGCCTCCCCAATCGGCCAAAGGCGCTTGTTTTGGTCGCATTCTTACGAGCCAATTATTTTGACTCTTTAAGTCAACCTTCTTATTTGCTAATTTTAGAGTGAGAAAAATAATTCATTCACTGACTTTAGCCAATTCCGTAATTATAGCATAAATTTACCACGTGTGAATACTGGACACTAGTTTACCGAATTTTTATACTACATAATTTAATCATGAAATAGTAGAGACTAATATTGATTAAGTTCCTTTAAGGATTGAGGTCAAAAGCTTCAATATTCTTAAATAGCCCAGCATTCTTATGTGATAGCTTATCAGCAATGAAAATAAATTCTACTGTACTTCTTACTTTGATTTTGTTAATCCTGATGATGGGGGCAGGTTCTGTGAGCGCGTTTTTGGGGTTTGAACTGGGGAGTTCAGCACTTAAAGGCGTTACTGCACCCGATGGTCGTCCCACAACCAAATTTGCCAGCAATAAGGCAAATGCCTCTCAACAGGGGGGGCTAGTCTTATTAAAAGAGGAAGAGATTCTGAAAGTTGTCAAGGCACGAATTGATGGTAAGACCAAGGCTGCTAAATCGGAAAAGCTAGAGGAAGATGACGAAGAAACCAATAGCAGCAAGCAGAAGCCAGAGGAAAAACCCCCAGAAGTGGTTGAAGAAAAACCCCTACCAGGCTTTCCAGTTACTGCCCAAAGTCAGGGTGTAACTATGACTGTGCAATCTGCTCGCTACTCTGGTGGTGACTTGCTACTGAAAGTGAAAATGCAGAACAAAGGTAAGGATTCTGTGCGCTTCCTGTATAGTTTTTTAGATGTTACTGATGATAAAGGACGAACCCTAAGCGCTAGTACAGAGGGTTTACCAACAGAATTGCCTGTCAATGGCCCAGCATTTTCAGGTACAGTGAGCATTCCCACAGCTTTACTTGATGATGTCAAGAAAATATCACTTGCTCTTACTGATTATCCTGCTCAACAATTGAAGCTAGAGGCATCGAATATTCCTGTGGAAAGGTAGATTGGCATTGGGAATTGGGATGAGGGAAGAGGTGACAGGTGACAGGTGATAGGGAATAATCTGTACCCTGTAACCTGTACCCTATTCCCTTCCTAACTCCCCAATCCCCATAAATGGAGGGCGTGAGTTTTACACGAGCTTTGGCAGTGAGTGGTTTTCCTAATTTGATTTGGACGGATGTGGCGCTGCGGTTGTTGTCAGTGCTACTACTGATTGCCATAAATGCCTTTTTTGTGACGGCGGAATTTTCGATGGTGAGCGTGCGGCGATCGCGTATTCACCAGTTAGTTAAGGCTGGGGATATTCCAGCGATCGCTGTCGAAATGCTACAACGTAGTATAGACCGACTACTATCTACCACTCAGTTAGGCATTACCCTTTCTAGTTTGGCGCTGGGATGGATTGGCGAAAGCACAATTGTCGTGCTGGTAAATGCCTGGTTAAGATCCTGGCCCTTACCTAGTGGAATGACTAACTTCCTCGCCCATTCCCTATCAATTCCCATTGCCTTTTTCTTGATTGCCTATCTGCAAATTGTGATCGGAGAACTATGTCCCAAATCCTTAGCCATGCTGTACTCAGAACAGCTAGCGAGGTTTTTGGGACCTTCGGTAAAAGCGATCGTGCGTTTTTTTGGCCCCTTCATCTGGATTCTCAACCAATCAACTCGTTTTTTATTGCGGATTTTTGGTATCCAATACACAGGTCAAGGCTGGAGACCGCCTGTAACTCCTGAAGAATTGCAACTGATTATCTCTACAGAATGGGGATCTACTGGTTTACAGCGTGCGGAACGAGAACTGCTCAATAATGTCTTTGAGTTTGGGGATGTCATGGCCCAAGATGTGATGATCCCGCGCACCAGTATTATCACGCTGCCAAAAGATGCTACCTTCCAGATATTACTTAGAGAAATGGCTGCTACTGGTTACTCACGCTACCCCGTGATTGGTGAATCTTTAGACGATGTTCGCGGCATTGTTTATTTTAAAGATTTGGCACAACCTTTAGCTATGGGAAAGCTCAGTTTAGAGACACAGATCCAACCTTGGATGCGTCCCGCTCGGTTTGTTCCCGAACACACACCCTTGAGTGAACTTTTGCCCATGATGCAGCAAGAGAAACCCGCTATGGTCATGGTAGTAAATGAATTTGGCGGTACTGTGGGACTCGTGACAATCAAAGATGTCATTGCCGAAATCATCGGCGATGCAAGCGAACCTGAAAGCAGTGACGACTTACTAATCCAGATGTTAGATGAGCAGAAATTTTTGGTGCAGGCACAAATCAACCTCGAAGACCTCAACGAGGTTTTGCGTCTCAATTTGCCCCTGACAAGAGAATATCAAACACTAGGAGGCTTTCTGTTGTATCAGTTACAGAAAATTCCGTCCATTGGCGAAACCTTCTGTTATGAAAATCTCGAATTCACTGTGGTATCAATTGTTGGCCCACGCCTGCATCAAATTCAACTGCGACGCTTGGAGGAAGCGGGGGGAGCAGGGGAGTAGGGGGCAGGGGAGGCAGGAGGAGGAGAATTCGTAACTCCTAACTCTTCACGGGCTAAACCCTAGCTATCCGCTAACGGAACTCTTTTGCCCAATGCCCGACTAAGCATACACCAGTGGATCAACAAGTCCCAACTCGGCAAAAGCTGCCAACCGCAAGCGACAAGAATCACATACACCGCAGGCGACATCATCACCGGCATAGCAAGACCAAGTTAGTTCCCAAGGAACTCCCAATTGGTTCCCTAGTTGGATGATTTCGGTTTTTTTCAAGTTGATTAGGGGTGCAACAATATTAATTGGCTGTCCCTCACGCCCTTGTTTGGTTCCCAGACGAAAAACTTCCTGCATTGCCTGGATATAGTCGGGGCGACAGTCAGGATATCCTGAGTAATCTAAGGCGTTGACACCGATATAAACACGTTCAGCCGCGATCGTTTCGGCGTAGCCAAGAGCAAAGCTTAAAAAAATGGTATTACGAGCCGGAACATAAGTCACAGGAATATTTTGAGACATTTCATCCAGCGATCGCTCCTGGGGTAGATCAATCGCGTCATCGGTAAGTGCGGAACCACCCCATTGACGTAAATCAAAATTCACTACCTGATGTTTTGCGATCGCAGCCTTTTTAGCAACAGTCAGGGCTGACTGTAACTCTCGTCGGTGTCGCTGCTGGTAATCAAAGGAAATAGCATGACATTCACAGCCATCAGCCTTAGCTTGATACAGAATTGTGGAAGAGTCCAATCCCCCAGATAACAGAATTACAGCTTTCATCTCGATTGCAAATTTTGAATTTTAAATCGCCAAATTACACCTTAACAAGATGCCAGGAAGCAATGCCAAAAAGATTCCTAAACGTCTCTTAGTGATGCTCAAGCCACACCACCTTCTCTCAAAAAGCGCTGTGATATCTTCTCTACGAGACGCTGCTAGTAGCTTGTTTCTTTGCAAGAATATGTTTCTACGGTAGCTACTGCAAATAATCATACAAAAATCTTTTCCGTTAATCAGTGACAATAATTCCTGAGAATATTTTTTTGAAACAAGCTTAAGTATTATTTTTGACTGTTTTGTAATTTTAGTGTTGTCAATTAGGTATTGCTCTCAGTAACTAATTACTTAACGGTATCCCAGAGAGAAGTCCGAACCGAGGAAGCTGACCCTGAAAACTTTGAAGAATTTACACTTAAGTCTTACTGAATGTTTTAAAGTTAATAAAAAGACATATATTTTTTGTAGAAAGTGCAAAATCAAAAACAAACCCGAACTATCTATACAAAAGATGTTTGGATTACGGGAACCGATCGCAAACTTTGAAATTCTTCATAAACATAGGCTCTATGTTACCATCTGGATGGTTTTAGACGGATCGTAACTGGCTTTCGAGTATAAACGCCAACGGCCGTAGCGTCTCTAAATTTGGTGGTTGAGGAGAGAATAATAGTGCAAGATAGCATGTCAGTGGCAGAACCGAATCTATATACACAGCGCAACCAGCCACGACCGATCCGCATAGGCGTGATTGGAGTGGGTAACATGGGACAACACCACGCTCGCGTGCTGAGTTCAATGAAAGATGTTGAACTGGTTGGAGTCGCAGATATTAACGTCGAACGAGGATTAGAAACTGCCAGCAAGTACAAGGTGCGTTTTTTTGAAGATTACTGTGACCTGCTACCCCTTGTGGAAGCAGTTTGTGTAGCTGTTCCCACTCGTCTGCACTATGCCGTAGGCATTAGCTGTCTGCTAGCGGGAATTCATGTTTTGATTGAAAAACCGATCGCAGCCAGTATTTCTGAGGCAGAGTCTTTAGTAAATGCGGCGGCAGAGTCTCAGTGTATCCTGCAAGTAGGTCATATTGAGCGTTTCAACCCAGCTTTTAAAGAACTGAGCCAAGTTCTAAAAACCGAGGAATTGCTGGCGCTAGAAGCCCATAGAATGAGTCCTTACTCAGATCGGGCAAACGATGTTTCGGTTGTGCTGGATTTAATGATCCATGACATCGACCTACTTTTAGAATTAGCTGCTTCCCCAGTCACAAAATTGACTGCTAGCGGTACTCGCTCCTTGGACTCTGGTTATTTAGATTACGTAACTGCCACTTTGGGATTTGCCAATGGTATTGTTGCTACTCTGACTGCCAGTAAAGTCACTCACCGAAAAATTCGCCGGATTGTCGCCCATTGCAAAAATTCATTTACTGAGGCAGATTTTCTCAAGAATGAAATCTTGATTCACCGACAAACGCCTGCCAATTCTCTCACCGACCACCGACAAGTACTTTACAGGCAAGATGGTGTGATTGAAAAAGTCTACACCAGCAATATTCAACCTCTAAGTGCAGAATTAGAACATTTTGTCAACTGTGTACATGGTGGCAATCAACCCTCAGTAGGTGGTGAACAAGCTCTCAAAGCGCTGAGACTGGCAAGTTTGATTGAACAGATGGCGCTGGAAGATCGAGTTTGGAATCCATTAGACTGGCAATCGGAACCAAGGGTACAATCACTGACCCCGACAGCCTAAAAGAAGAGGGGATGAGGGGGATGAGGGGGATGAGGGGGACAAGGTAAAATTTTCTCCCTACTCTCCCACAGCCACCAACTCAGAAGAAAACCCTAGAGTATGTTTTTAAATTTGCCATCAAGTCTTTAGATCCTCCCTAGTCTTTTTATAAAACTGACTAAGGGGGATCTAAAAAATTAGAAAACAAAACCTAGTGGTTCGTTTCAGTAATTTTGTGAGGTTCGTGGGTGATTTATCGCTCAATTTCAAGAATTAGAGCTACTTACGAACTTTTCTAACCCTCGAAATTAATGAAACAGACCCCTAGCTTCCACTTGTCTTCCTCTATTTTTAAGTTGTGATGCAACTTTTAGTGCAGCCAAGTTACCTTGACTCTAACAAGCAGGGATAATTACTTTTTAAAAAAACTAAGGCTCAATCTTAGTAACAAGACTAGTGCAGCAATTTCAGGAATTGACTCAATGCTTGAATGGATAACTAACACTATCAACTATTTTGGCTATTGGGGAATCGCCCTACTAATGTTCCTAGAGAACCTTTTTCCCCCAATTCCTTCAGAATTGATTATGCCACTGGCTGGATTTACAGCAAGTCCATATCAACCAGGAGGAGCAAAGCTAAATATCATTGGTGTGTTTTTCGCAGGACTTTTGGGTTCTGTATTGGGCGCACTTATTTGGTACTATCCAGGTAAGTTTTTGGGTGAAACTCGTTTGAAAGCTTGGGCTGACAAGTATGGCAAATGGCTGGCTATATCCAGTAAAGATATTACCAAGGCCAAAAAGTGGTTTGACCGACAAGGTAAAAAAGCAGTATTAATAGGTCGTCTTGTACCAGGAATCCGCACCTTGATTTCTGTTCCCGCAGGGATCAGCAATATGCCCTTACTACCATTTTTGTTTTACACAACAGTAGGTAGCGCGGCTTGGGTGGGTTTGCTAACATACTCAGGATACATATTGGGTAGTCAGTACGAACTTGTGGACAAGTACCTTGCTCCTGTATCCAAAATCGTACTTGGCGGTTTGGTTCTAGCATTTGTTTTCTGGATATTCAAGCGCCAGTTAAGACGCACTAGAAGATGAAACACGGACGCTTTTGGTTTGAAAGCAGTGAAATCAGGGGTTACATCTGGCCAAAATTCGCCTACACTATGCCAAATAATACTAGATGTACGAAGGCATGAGCCCATCGGAGATATGGCCAAAATTAATTTATGGCGTATTTCTAGCTACACTTGACGCAACCTAGAATTTCTGGTTGCTCGCATTTTTGTAAGATGAGCATGACAACTTTTTACAGTTAAGTTTGAACTAGGAGCTTTCATGACAGACCAACCTTCCGCCGCTAACCCTATGAATAGTGCTGCTATACCCATGAATAGGCAGCCGTTAGCATCGACGACTCCCATAAATGCTGTTAATAATAATCCTCCCACTACTACCAAGTCAGGCGGTGGTTCAGGGAAAACCATTCTCAGTGTTGATTTAGGTAGAACTTCCACAAAAACTTGTGTAAGTCGTGAACCCGGCAGTGTGGTATTCGTACCTGCCAATGTCAAGCAGATGTCAATAGAACAAGTACGCGGTGGTGTTTTTGAAGCTAGAGCTACTGACCCCTTAATGGATTTGTGGCTGGAGTATCAAGGAAATGGATATGCTGTTGGTCAACTAGCAGCAGATTTTGGGGCCAATTTAGGAGTCGGCCAATCTAAGGTAGAGGCTGCATTGGTAAAAGTGTTAGCAAGTGCTGGCTACTTCAAACTCAGAGACGATATCTCAGTTGTACTTGGTCTGCCTTTTCTTTCTTTAGAGCAATTTGAAAAGGAAAAAGCACAGTTGATTAGCCAAGTAGGTGGCCCTCATGTCTTGAACTTCCGAGGCGAATCTATATCGTTGAATGTGAGTAAGGTATGGGTAATGCCAGAGGGCTACGGTAGCCTGCTGTGGTCTGAAGCTCAACCGAAGAAAAGTCCTAGCAGTCCCGATTTTACAAAAATATCGGTAGCGATCGTTGATATTGGACATCAAACTGTCGATCTTTTGATGGTAGATAACTTCCGTTTTGCTAGAGGTGCTTCTAAGAGCGAAGACTTCGGTATGAATAAGTTTTATGAATTGGTGTCTGCCGAAATCGAGGGAGCAGATAGTCAATCTCTGGCGCTGATTTCTGCTGTTAACAAACCCAGAGGTGAACGCTATTACCGTCCTAAAGGCGCTAGCAAGCCCACCAACCTAGACGATTTTCTTCCCAACCTTACAGAGATGTTTTCGCGCGAAATCTGTAGCCGTGTGCTAGCCTGGTTGCCAGAACGCGTCACCGATGTGATTCTCACTGGTGGCGGTGGTGAGTTCTTCTGGGACGACGTTCAACGTCTACTCAAGGAAGCAAAGATTAATGCTCATTTAGCAGCACCTTCCCGTCAGGCGAATGCTTTGGGGCAGTATATTTATGGAGAGGCACAATTATCCTCCAATCGCGCTGCTAGGGCATAAAGCTGATGTTCCAATGGTCAAAAAAGGTAGTTAAATCCGTCACGTTCAACCCAGAGCTTGCTGATGAAAGCTTGTTAGCGCAAGTAGAAAGTTATTTGGAAAAACAACCAGACAAGACTTTCAGCGACCTCTGTAAAGAAGCCTTGTGGCAATCTTTATGTGTACCGGAATCTGTACAACCTGCTCCACAAACAGCAGCAACAACACCGATTGAACAACAAATCGGTGAACTGCAACGTCAAGTGGCTGGACTTGAGGAACGTTTCTTTGCCAAGGGATCTAATCGTTTGGAGGCGATGGAACATCATCTACTGCAACTTTCCCAACAAGTCGCACAACTGGCGCTCATAGTCAACGATCGCTCATTCGTTCCGTCTCCAACTCAATTAGAAGTAGTAAATAATACTTCTTATACTGTTGCTACCCCTCCTCAAGAGGTTGACCCCGTAATCAGTCGCCTTAGTCAGTTTCTTGATGATTTTTAAGAAACAATCAGCTTTGTGAGCAGTTTTTGCTCATATTAACAATCCTTAATAGTATTAACTATTAAGGATTATTAATGTTTATACAGAGATGCGATGTCTGACCAAAAGCTACTTTGTACGGTAGTCGCTACAATTGACGGAACCTCCCTTTTAGTTCGTCAGTCGCTTAGGTTGAAAAACCCGTCTTCAGCACTGGACTTATGGCAATTCGTTGCCTTATCTAGGCACATTAATTTCTAGTATGCACTCAAAGTGGGATTCAGTATTATTTAGGGCTATAGTATAAAGTTTTTCACTTATAGCAATCTACAGCAGGAAATTACCCAGTTATACAGTGCTAGACGAGTGTAAGCCAAAACACCGTTTGATATCAGTTGAGATTTGTCACCATGAGTAATACCAGTTTTTGGAAGCCTGCTTATCAGCTTTTTAAGCCAGAGGAACCACTTACTACACCTGAAGAACTGAGAAATTTTTATGTCCAGCGAGCTAACAGTCCTGTAGAGAATTTAATCACTTTCTTGGATATGGAAGACGACCCAGCTAAATTTTTATTAGCAGGTCACAGGGGTGGTGGCAAAACTACAGAATTGCGGCGATTAGAACAACATTTGAACAGCAAGTATACAGTAGTTTGGATTGATACTGTAACTGCTCTCGACCAGTACAATATTGGCTATGCTGAGGTTGTAGTCTTAATTGGAATTAAAATTTTTGAAAAAGTTATTCAACGAGACTGGGGTTTAAAAGACGATTTATTAAATGATTTACTCGAAAGTCTCAAAACTGTAGTTTATCAAGATGAAGACGTTGAAAATACTGGTCTTGAACTTCCAGAAATTATCAAAAAACTGGGTCTAATTCTTAAACAAGGACTAACTCGAAAAGTTACTACAACTCTCAATATTCGTCCGCAGCTTAGTAAAATCATTGAGCGAGTTAACGCCATCATAGAAGCTGCTGAGAAAAGAAACAACCAAAAGTTACTGGTAATTGTAGATGGTCTTGATCGACACGATCAAGTTACAGCCTTGGAAATGTTCGCTAGTCCACTGCTGACTCAGCTAAGTTGCCATATTATATATGCGATTCCAATTTCACTTAGGTATTCTCCAAGCTTTCGTCAACCAATGGAAAGCTTTCAAAAATGCTTAGATTTAACTAATCCACCAGTATTTGAGTGCGATGAAAATTTATGTCCTACTACCATCCCTAATCAACTTGGTAGAGACATTCTTAATAGTGTAATTCATAAGCGTTTAGCAAGTTTAGGTGATGCTTATAAGGGTTTATTTAATCCAGATGCGCTAAAACTAATTTCGGAAAAAAGTGGCGGTGTTATGCGTGACTTGGTGCGACTGGCTCGTACAGCTTGTGAAGTTTCTTTAAGGCTAGATTTGATATATGTAGACTTAGATGTTGCTAAAGAGGCTGTGCAAGAAGTTCGCAGAGAATATAATTTAAGTGATTACCATTTCCCCGAACTAGATAAAGTTCACCGCACAGGTTGCTTAACTACTAACACCCATAGTTTGCCTAATAAAGGTCAGTTTGTGATTTGTGATGAGCTTTTGCAAAACAAATTTGTATTAGGTTATTACGATCGCAGTAAAAAATCCTGGTTTGATGTGAACCCTATTCTATTAGAAGATTTACAACGTTGGCAAGCTGCTAACGCTCCAAAAATTTAATAGTTGTTTTCTCTCGCAATCAGCAATTATTCATTAATAAAAATGACTTCTAACGAATCTACCACTTATTCTATAAGTGCAAATGACGCAACAGAGCTAAATAAATTAGTTAGTTTCTTAGAATTATCTAGTGGGACAACGACAATTTTTGCTATTGCACCGGAGAGTGGGCCACAACATCCAGTAGTCGAGGAAATCAAGTTACTTTTAGCAGATGGGTATCATTCTTTTAAAGAACCTCAAAACTTTTTTTACAGTGATAATTCACTCTATAACTTTCTCTACAGTTTAGATGAAACTGGGCTGCATAATTCTCAAACTAAACGCGAATTGATAATGGCATTTGGAATTGACCAATTGCCGACATCACGCCTGAAACAAGAGATGAAGCAGTTGAATTTAGGTAGAGACTCGCTATTTGGTCGGGAATTAGTCATAATTTTTTGGCTGAATAAAGAGGAATTTTTAGAAGAGTTTCGTAACCGTGCGCCTGATTTCTGGGATTGGCGGGGTAAGTTGGTGAAATTTGAGGCACGTCCACCTGTAAATCCCTTGTTTTATCCTTATTTGGAGTGGCTGATAGCTGAGAATTCCTATCTCAAAATCAGTGGCGTGATGCAAGTCCAGCGCCAAGTAGATATTTTTCTGGATCAAATTTATGTTTCACTGCAAGCAGTAAGGCGACAGCAGATTACAGAAACGTCGAAACTAGACCAAGAGATGACTACATTTCGCCAAGCTGAACATAGGTTTAGCATGAGCATATCTAGCCCCTACGATTTAGACGAACCTTCTTATTACGAACCAGTTTTACTAAGTTCAACACCCACTACTAGCACCAAAACGGTAACAAAAAGAATTGATTTATCTCATGCAGTGCGCGAGAATCAATACTGCGTAATTCTTGGCGCTCCAGGTGCGGGTAAGACAACGCTACTGCGTTATCTAGCGCTACATTTTGCTACAGCAAAACGTGATAGTAATGAAACAGTAATAGGTGGCGAACCCCAAGAAGAATTGGGTAAAGCTCTATTGCCAATTTTCTTTCGTATTGCCGATTATGCAGAACGACTGCAACAAGAACCTGATTTGAGTCTGCTGGACTATCTGCGCCAATTCTACCGCCAGTGGGAAGCTTACTTTCAAGATGAAGTGGAAGCGGGAACTGAGATGGCGGCGCTACTATTAGAAAAAATGCACCAAGGGCAGTGCTTGGTACTGCTAGATGGGCTAGATGAGGTATTTGAACAAGAAAGCCGTAGGCTGATTGTGGAAAGAATTGATCAGTTTGTCAATACTTTCTCTACTAATAAGTTTGTCATTACCAGTCGGATAGCTGGCTACCGCGATGTGAAACTGAGCAGCCGCTTTGCTGAGTTCACTATTGAAGATATGGGTAGTGAACAGGTAGAAAAATTCCTGGAACGCTGGTGTTTGGCCATAGAACGAGCGCAGCAGCCAGAAGCTAGTGAGGCACAATGGCAAAGAGCAGGAGATGACCAAGCAAGGAAGATTTTAGAGGCAATAAAAGATAATGAGGGTGTAAAGCGCTTGACAGCGAACCCTCTACTGTTGACAATTTTGGCACTGATTCACCGCAATGGTGAGCGCCTACCTAACCGTCGGGTGAAACTTTATGAATTAGCAGTGCAAACCTTAACCGAAGATTGGCAGCTAGGTAAGAAGTTGCCAGATGCTCCGAAAGTGCTGCTCAACCAAAATGAAGTAGTTGCATTTTTAGCACCACTGGCTTACTGGATGCATGAGGAAAAGCCCTCTGGTTTAGTCACTGAGGCAGAAGTTGAACAACAATTAGCAGCAAAGCTAGCAGAACTAAATGATACTGATCTAGAATCAGACTCAGTACGCCAAGCCGTGCAGGAATTTTTACGAAAAGTGCGGGAAACCACAGGTTTATTTGTGGAACGTGCGCCTGGAGTCTACGGCTTTATGCACCTGACGTTTGAGGAGTATTTTGCTGCACGTTATATTGCTGACAATGAAGTAAGCGATATTTTAGCAATTATCCGTAAACATTTGCATGAGCCGCGTTGGAATGAGCCAATTCTACTAGCTTTAGGCTATTACGGAATTTATTCTCCTAAACAGGTTAATAAGCTGGTTGAGCAGCTTTTCAGTAATCTTGAGGCTTATGAACCTGTAATTCCTGGTGTGAAATTAAAAATGAAAAATGCATCTTCACAGGATGCAATTATCATCTGGTCAGATTTGCCAAAAGAATCAAGTACTAACTTTATCCAGTCGGAATTACGGTTAAAAGATTTGCTGTTTGCGGGTGAGATTTTAACTCAAGTTGAGGTCAATAGCAGTCGTCGCAAAAAGCTAATTCAAAAATTAGTTATGACCTATCTTGGTTTGGATACAGACTTTGACGATGATACAACTAAACAACTGTTAAGGCTACTGCGCCAAATTGAACTATTTAACCAAAAATGTGAAGTTCTGGTACTACTGAAAGAATTTGCTAATGACTCAACATTTACTGAAGAGATCCGGGTAAAAGCACAGACAGCTATTCTTTATGTTGCTTGTGGTGAATCAGGGATAGGATTAGTTAATTGTGCCATTGATATTGTTAATCAGCTAGAGCCTAATATATTTTGTAGTCTTAGAGAGTTGGTTAAAGAACTAGGTGAAGAAATGACATCGACTCTAGAAAATAGTCTAGAAAATTATGGTGGGGATCAAGACTCTCAAAGGGCATTAAACTTACTCACTGCAATATCTTATATTCGTACAGATAAATATACAAAAGCTGTGGAGCTTCTAGAAGAAATCAATGTTCAGCCAAATGTCAGGTACAGTGCTTATATAGCTTGGTCAATTGCAACTTGTTATCAGGAACAAGATAAATTTGATCAAGCAATTGACTACTATCAGGAATGCTTTGAAAAACTAGCCTTATATATTCATCCATCAGCTTTTCTACTGTTTTGGAGAAATCGCGGTATTTGTCATCGCTTACACACCAAATACGAGCAGTCACTAGAATGCTTCCAGCAGGCGTTAGCTATAGACAGAGAGTTTTGCAAGCCTGAAGATGAAGCAAGTGATTTGTGGAATATAGCTAAAACTTATCAAGAATGGGGAAAATATGAACAAGCGATCGCCTACCACCAACAAAGCCGCAATCTCTATGAGCAATTGGGTTTAGAGGAAAATGTAGCAAACCAATGGTCTTGGTTAGGTGATTGCTACCGAGAATGGGGAAAATATGAACAGGCATTAGAGTGCGAGCAAAAAGAATTGGCAATTGGCCAAAAGTTGGACGAGCAACCTAGAATAGCTCTTGTCTACTGGCGGTTAGGTCACATCTATCAAGTATGGGGTAAATATGAACAAGCGATCGCCTACCATCAACAAAGCCGTGACCTCTATGAGCAATTGGGTAAAGAAAAGAATGTAGCCAACCAGTGGAGTTGGTTAGGTAATTGCTATCGGGAATGGGGCAAATATGAGCAGGCTGTCGAGTGTCAACAAAAGTGTTTGGAAATCCGCCAAATCTCAGAAGACCAAACGAGAATAGCTCTCTCCTACTTTTGGTTGGGAAGAATTTATCAACAGTGGGGTAGATACGAACAAGCGATCGCCCACTACCAACAAAGCCGTGATCTCTATGAGCAATTAGGTAAAGAGAAGGATGTAGCTGACTTGTGGTACTTGCTAGCTGATTGCTATCGTGATTGGGGTAAATATCACCAAGCCGTAGAGCGTGGGCAAAAGAATTTGGCAATTTGCCAGCAGTTAGATGACCAAACCAGAATAGCTCTTGCTCATTATCAGCTAGGACATATATATCAAGCATGGGGTAAGTATGAAGAAGCGATCGCCCATTATCAACAAAGCCGAGAACTCTATGAGCAATCGGGTCAAGACAAAAATGTAGCTAGTCAGTGGTTCAACTTAGCAGGTTGCTACCAAGAATGGGGTAAATATCACCAAGCCGTAGAGTGTGAGCAAAAAGAATTGGCAATCCGCCAGCAGTTAGATGACCAAACCGGGATAGGTCTGGCCTACTCGCGTTTGGGACGCATGTATCAAGCATGGGGTAAATATGAACAAGCGATCGCCCATTACCAACAAAGCCGTGACCTCTATGAGCAATTAGGTAAAGAGAAAGATATAGCTAACCAGTGGGACTGGCTGGCTAGTTGCTATCGGGAATGGGGTAAATATGAACAAGCACTTGATTGTCAGCAAAAGTGCTTGGCACAATTTCAAAAGTTAGAAGACCAACCAAATATAGCTCGTGCCTACTTTCAACTAGGCTGGATTCATCAAAGTTGGGGCAAATATGAACAAGCGATCGCCTATCATCAACAAAGCCGTGAACTCTATGAACAATTGGGTCAAGACAAGAATGTAGCAAACCAGTGGTACAACTTAGCTGGATGCTACCGAGAATGGGGTAAATATGAACAAGCATTTGAGTGTCAGCAAAAGTGCTTGGCACAATTTCAAGATTTAGAAGACCAACCAAATATAGCTCGTGCCTACTTTCAACTAGGCTGGATTCATCAAAGTTGGGGCAAATATGAACAAGCGATCGCCTATTTCCAACAAAGCCGTGAACTCTATGGGCAATTGGGTAAAGAGAAGAATGTAGCTAGTCAGTGGTACAACTTAGCTGGATGCTATCGAGAATGGGGTAAATATCAACAAGCACTTGAGTGTCAGCAAAAGTGCTTGGCACAATATCAAAAGTTAGAAGACGAACTAGATATAGCTAGTGCCTACTTTCAACTAGGCTGGATTCATCAAAGTTGGGGCAAATACGAACAAGCGATCGCCCACTACGAACAAAGCCGCGAACTCTATGAGCAATTAGGTCAAGAGAAAAATGTAGCCAGCCAGTGGTATAACCTATCTGAATGCTACCGAGAATGGGGTAAATATGAGCAAGCACTTGAGTTTCAGCAAAAGTGTCTGGCAATCCGCCAGGAGTTAGACGAGCAACCTGGAATAGGTCTTGCCTACTCGCATTTGGGACGCATCTATCAAGCATGGGGCAAGTACGAACAAGCGATCGCCCATTACCAACAAAGCCATGAACTCTATGAGCAATTGGGTAAAGAGAAAGATATAGCTAACCAATGGTATCGGCTAGCTGATTGCTATCGTAATTGGGGTAAATATCAGGAAGCCGTAGAGTGTGAGCAAAAGGATTTGGCAATTCGCCAACAGTTAGATGACCAAACCAGAATAGCTCTTGCTCATTATCAGTTAGGACGTATATATCAAGCATGGGGTAAATATGAGCAAGCGATCGCCTACTTGCAACAAAGCCGCGATCTCTATGAGCAATTAGGCAAAGAGAAGGATGTGGCTAACTTGTGGTACTGGTTAGCTAGTTGCTATCGGGGATGGGGCAAATATCAGCAGGCAGTCGAATATGAACTCAAGGATTTAGCAATCCGTCAACAACTGGACGACCAAACAAATTTAGCGGATGGCTACAATCAACTAGGTCGAATTTATAAAGCTTGGGGCAAATATGAACAAGCAATCACCTACTTCCAACAAAGCCATGACCTTTATGAGCAATTGGGTAAAGAAAAAGATGTGGCTAGTCAGTGGTACAACTTAGCTGGATGCTACCGAGAATGGGGTAAATATGAACAAGCATTTGAGTGTCAGCAAAAGTGCTTGGCACAGTGTCAAAATTTAGAAGACCAACCAAATATAGCTCGTGCCTACTTTCAACTAGGCTGGATTCATCAAAGTTGGGGCAAATATGAACAAGCGATCGCCTACTTCCAACAAAGCCATGACCTTTATGAGCAATTGGGTCTAGAGGAGAATATAGCTAATCAACTGTCTTGGATCGCTAGTTGCTACCGCAATTTAAATGATTATGCGAAGGCGATTGAATATTACCAGCAAAGTAAAAATCTTTATCATCACTTAGGTCATGATGAGAGTGAAGCTAGACGCTATATGCAACTTGGTAAAAGTCAACGTTTACTAGCAAAAAACACTTCAGATCGAGCAGTGGTTTTTGAATTACTGGCGCAAGCTGAACAAAATAGCCGTCAAGCCATCCAAATAAATACCACAGGAGACTATAAAGAAAATCTTGGTTACAACTACATTGTTTTTAGCTTAATCTGCTCAGAACGCTTACGTCTGTCGTCTTTTGATGACTCGTCATTGAAAGAACAAATTGCCCAATTTGAAGAATATTATAATACTGGCTTGGCATATCTTGCCGAACTGGGACAGACAGTAAATCGAGCAGATGAAGCTCTTGATATCGCCCGTGCTTATATGGAAGTCAGCGTCTTAAAAAATCTTGACCGAGCCGAAGAACTAGCCCAAGAATCCCTCCAAGTTTTTCAGGAATACAATCGCGGAGAACTAGAAGCTTCATCCCGTAAACTCTTGGGCGAAATATACTTGAACCGGGCCCAGCATCATCAATCAGGTACTAAGGTAACTGCTACCCAGTTTTTAACAGAAAGTCTGCAAATCTACAGAGAGCTTGATTTAAGTGAAAAAGCTGCCGAGGTAGAACAGCTAATGCATTCAAATCTGGATAATACTGGAATACTTAGCGATTAGAATTCGCCTTTACATAAACCAAGCCTGCGTAGTAGATACCATGTGAAAAGTCTACGAAGGTGGATTTCACTTGTGAGCCAAAAGGTTTTGTCTGACGACAAGTAGCTGCGTGTCTACGCACTCCATTGCACAAATTTGCTCGTTTTTGTGTTGAAACAGCCGAATATTATTAGTACATATTTTTACTAGATTCTTTTTTTACTCTGCACACTGTATAAATGCTAGAATCCTCAAGTAGACAGTTAGGATACTTAGATGCCAGTTGTAACTAACTCAATCAAGTTTGGTACAGACGGCTGGCGGGGCATTATTGGTGACGAGTTCACCTTTGAACGCCTAGCCCTGGTCGCGCCAGTTGCCGCAAAAGTATTATATGATACATATTTTTCTACGGTGGGTAGCCGGACAATTATTGTCGGTTACGATCGCCGATTCATGGCTGAAGACTTTGCTCGTGCTGTCGCCGATACTGTCAGTGCTGTCGGATTTGATGTGCTACTGAGCGAGAGCTATGCCCCAACCCCAGCTTATAGTTGGGCAGCAAAAGAACTCAATGCTTTAGGGGCACTGGTAATTACAGCCAGCCATAATCCTGGTAAATATTTGGGTTTAAAAGTCAAGGGTTATTTTGGTGGGTCAGTACCGTCAGAAGTCACAAAAAAGATAGAAGAGCAGTTGTCAGTGGGAGTACCTCTAGCAGCGACCCCAGGTAAGCAAGAAAAATTTGATCCTTGGCCCAGTTATACCCAAGCGCTAGAACGTAAAGTTGATATTGCTAAACTTCGGCAAGCGATCGCATCTGGCAAATTAACGTTATTTGCAGATGTCATGCATGGCGCTGCGGCTGGCGGATTGGCGAGACTACTAGGCAATCAAGTCAAAGAAATCAACTCAGAACGCGACCCCCTCTTTGGTGGTGGTGCGCCGGAACCCTTACCTAAATACCTTTCAAAGCTTTTTGGAGTCATCAAAGCTCACCGAGAAACCGATAAATCAGGTTTAACAGTGGGGTTGGTATTTGATGGAGACTGCGATCGCATTGCAGCAGTGGATGGAGAAGCCAACTTCCTAAGTTCCCAAGTCTTAATCCCGATATTAATCGACCATTTAACCCTGCGGCGCGGTTTTACTGGAGAAATAGTCAAAACCGTCAGTGGTTCCGACTTAATGCCCCTTGTAGCAGCACTACATAACCTCTCAGTCTTTGAGACAGCAGTTGGTTATAAATACATCGCTGACAGAATGTTAGTAGCAAAAGTGTTGCTAGGTGGCGAAGAATCGGGAGGAATTGGCTATGGCAGCCATATTCCCGAACGCGATGCCCTGTTGTCAGCATTGTACGTCCTAGAGGCGATCGTAGAATCTGGTTTGGATTTAGGCGAGTATAATAGCTACTTGCAAAAACAAACAGGATTTACCTCAGCTTACGATCGCATTGATTTACCCTTAGCAAGTATGGAAGTGCGATCGCGTCTTTTGCAACAGCTGCAAACCAAACCCTTAACAGAAATTGCAGGGTTAGCAGTAATTGATTGCCAAACAATTGACGGCTACAAATATCGCCTCGCTGATAAAAGCTGGTTAATGATCCGGTTTAGCGGGACTGAGCCAGTTTTACGCCTCTACTGCGAAGCCTCAACAATTGAGCAAGTGCATCAAACTCTTGCTTGGGCGAAACAGTGGGCGGGGTAAAATTTATTATTAGTCATTAGTCATTTACCAAGGACAAATGACTAATGACCAATGACCAATGACAAATGACAAATGACCAAATTACTTGTAGTAGCTACAGGAAATCCAGGTAAGTTGAAGGAAATGCAGGCTTACCTGGAAAATTCTGGTTGGGAATTAACCCTCAAACCTGAAGAATTAGATATTGAAGAGACGGGCGAAACCTTTGCCGCTAACGCTTGTCTAAAAGCATCACAAATTGCTAAAGCTACGGGGAACTGGGCGATTGCTGATGATTCGGGTTTGCAAGTAGATGCTCTAAATGGCGCACCAGGGGTTTATTCTGCACGTTACGCCAAAACGGACTCAGAAAGGATTGCTAGGTTATTGAAAGAATTAGGCAACGAGGTAAATCGACAAGCACAATTTGTTTGTGCAGTAGCGATCGCTCGTCCTGATGGTGCGATCGTATTAGAATCTGAAGGTATTTGTCGTGGTAAAATTCTTCACGCACCTCGTGGTGATGGTGGTTTCGGGTACGATCCAATTTTTTATGTGCAAGAGTTGCAATTGACCTTTGCTGAGATGACACGAGAGTTGAAGGGTTCAATAAGTCATCGAGGCAAGGCTTTTACAGCTTTACTCCCACAATTGGAGAGAGTTAAGAGACGCGATTAATCGCGTCTGTACAAAAGTTAAGAGCAGAAACGCGATTAATCGCGTCTCTACAAGAGTTAGGATTTATGAATTCTGTTAAATCTTCATTCATTTAGTCCTGACTCACAATCGATAACTCTTAACTCATAACTTTTTTAAACTGCTTCTGTGTTCTTTTCGCCAGTCCGAATCCGAATCACTTGCTCAACAGGCGAGATGAAAATTTTACCATCGCCGATTTCACCAGTGCGGGCAGCAGCAATAATTTTGTCTACCACCATATCAACCTGATTGTCGTCAACAACGATTTCCACTTTGAGTTTTTGCAAAAACTCAACGGTGTACTCAGAACCGCGATACCGTTCAGTTTGGCCTTTTTGCCGTCCAAACCCCCGAACTTCAGAAACAGTCATACCAACAATACCTGCGTTAACCAAGGCAATTTTTACCTCATCTAGCTTAAATGGGCGGATAATAGCTTCTACTTTTTTCATCTTCTTGACTCCTGACTTCTACTAGCTTCGTTTATATATCTAACCAGATCCTTTGTCTGAAGCTGTAACTACCAGTGCTTTTCCTAAAAGATATGTAATAATTACCACTTTTTTACAGTGTAGATTCTTTGCTTGATGTTTGAAACATGAGAACCAGCAAGGATTTATTAATTAGATAATCTTTGAGGTTCTAATATAAAGAATTTGTTGTCAAGCTAGCATATTATGTAGCTTTTATAACCTAAAAATAGATAAATTCCGCTATTTAGCAGATATCTTCAGATATTTAGAGAGTGATTGCAGAGAAATTGCTCGTTAGCCTGCTGCTGACTGTGGGAATGTCAACTAACGTTTCTGATGTTCAAACAAGGGACGTACAACAAAATATCCAGCGCTAAAGGCAGTAAACATAATTAGCAAGATAGTGATAATTAACCACCAGCCATTGAGTCCCTTGGGATCTGACTCAGTAGTGGAATAATAACTTACTTGTTGCTCTTCTATAAAAACTGGTTCTTGTATAGGGAAATTAATTTCCATTACAGGTGTCGCAAAGTTTTGGCGGCGGCTTTTTTCGGGTGGAGCTTTGGAGACAACAGGTGGACGCGGATGAGCAACCTGCTGGCGTGGAGGCGCTTGATTTACTGGCACTTTCACGGCGCTTTTCACATCGCTAGAAGCTTGGGTGGCTTGCTGATAGCTGGGCTTAACATGGGAATCGACAAAATTTTGCAAATGAGAAAAAGAATCAACAACTTTGACAATTTCTTGGCGTAATAGTTGATTTTCTTGTGTTAGTTGCTGATTTTGGGTAGTGAGTGCATTTAGCCTCGCCTGTGCTGCTTGCAACTCTGCTGACAATTCTCTGTATACAGATAGTGGTACAGAGGGAGGGTAGGCTTGAGTAGTCGGTGTTGGCGAATTTCTGTGAACAGAACCTATGGTTGTTCGCATCGGTGGCTTGGTATTAAAAATCAAGGTAAGTAGATCGTACAGAGATGCTAACAGAGATAGTCAGCCCTGAAACTATGCCCAAGAATAATAGAAAAATTCCGAAAGGGCAAAGATTTATTATGAGGGATTGGGAATTGGGGATTGGGAATTGGGAATTGGTTAATCTTCCCAGTCCCCAGCCCCCAGCCCCCAGTCCCTAGTCCTTAGTCCCCACAAGTGGGAAGAAGTGTCCTACAGGGCCTTGCCCTTTGCCAATATCTAGGGCGTAAGTAAGTGCAGTAGTCACATACTCCTTAGCCTGTTGCACTGACGACCACAAGTCATTTCCCTTAGCCAGATTAGCAGCGATCGCAGCTGATAGTGTACAACCAGTACCGTGAGTATTTTTTGTCTCTACTTGCTGACAAGTCAAAACTTCCAACTTATCCCCGTCAAACCAGATATCAACGCCACACAAATCTCCCTGCATACCGCCGCCCTTGACTAAAACAGCCTTCGTCCGTAAAGTCTTGTGAATAATTTCGGCAGCAGCTTGCATATCCTCCAAGGAATTGATTTGTAACCCACTCAAAATCTGTGCCTCGTAGCGATTCGGCGTGATGATAACTGCCTTGGGAATCAGGGTATGGGATAGAGTCTTCACAGCATCATCATCAATCAATTGTGCCCCTGTACGTGACACCATTACTGGATCAACTACTAGATTCTCGATTTGTAAAGCTTCCACCTGCTGGGCAACAGCAAAAATAATTTCCTGATTGAGCAACATCCCGGTTTTGGCAGATTGTACGCCAATATCCTCAACTACTGCCTGAATTTGCGCCACAACAGCCTCTGTTGCCATAGCATCGACCCTTTTCACTCCTAGAGTGTTTTGTGCCGTGACGCAGGTTATAGCGCTAGTACCGTGGACGCAGTGAAAAGCAAAGGTGCGTAAATCAGCTTGAATTCCTGCACCACCACCGCTATCTGAACCAGCAATGGTTAACGCAACAGGTATTCTAGAGTTTATTTCAGTGTTCATTATTAAAGAGAAAGTTCTGAAACAGCAGAATTAAGGAGTCAGAATCGGCTACGCTAACAGAACTAAAACCTGCTTTATTGACTTAGCTTGTAAACACCAACTTGAAGTCTGCTGTATGTGTTTCTGTAAATTGCTAATTTTGAATTGGTAATTGGATAACCTTGCTTTTACCAGGATTCATCAACCGATATGGGTCAACTATTTCTTTAAATTTTAACTGTTCAGGAGCAATAACTTTTCTGCCTCCGTCTTCCATAATATACGTATGGGGATTGCCAATACTTACACCTTGTTCTTCGTGATAGCGAATAATTTCATTGAGGCGTTCTTCTGTGGTGTAGCGAACAAGTTGCAAACCAGCAATAACTACAGCACCGTTCAGGCGAAAAAATTCTAAATGCATCATCACTTCATCGCCAAAGTGATGATAGAACTGCTCTACCACTTGCAAACTGTTAGCGCTAGGGAACATACTTTGTAAGTAGGTAATTCTAGTATCTACACTCCGGGCGTGTAAGGTAGTGTGGTTCCAGCTAAATTCTATTAAATGTGTTCCTTTAGCTGCTTCTTCGGCTGGTTTTTCATAAGTAATCTGGCCGCCGTATTGCTGCACCAAACCCGGTAAGAATTCTAAACTCGATTCAGCAATTATCAAAGATACTGCGTGAGTCCCTTCAGGAATGTACTGTTGTAGGGCGTGAAAGTATTGGGGTATTGGGGATGCAAAGACAGAAATCAACTTTTTAATCATGCCATCAGCATTACCAAGAGCCTGACCAAATTTTGCTGCTGTCATAAAGTCATCAAATGTGACAATAACTTCTGCCCAAGGATAAGCTGGCCCCAATGGGATTTCTACTTCGGTAATGATGCCGTTAATTCCCCAAGCATGATTCACCTTGTATATATCATCACCGCGTAATTCGATCGCACGGGGTTCATCTTCTACAGTTACTACTCGCAGTGCTAAGATATTACCGCGATCGCTTAGTAACCCATATTGGATCGAGCCAACACCCCCACTTCCCCCAGTAATAAATCCGCCAATTGTCGCTGTGCGGTAAGTCGAGGGTGCCATCCGAATTTCCCAACCAATCTCTCTGGCTTTTTTATCCAAAGCCGCCAACTTCACCCCAGCTTCTACGCGCGCCACCCCCGGTTTTATCCAAGGAATCCCTTGCATCCGGGTCATATCTAAGATTACACCGCCATGTAAGGGTACGCATTGCCCATAATTTCCTGTTCCCGCACCCCTCACTGTCACGGGTATACGGTGTTTCGCACAGGCGGCTGCAACTTTTAAAACTTCTGCTTCATTGGCGGGACGCACTACAATATCCCCGACTTTTCCCTCTAGTTTCGGTAGCAGTACCGGGCTAAAGTTGTGATAATCCTGGGATAATTTTGCTACTTGGGCAGAATCAGTAATGGTTTCTATACCTTCTAAAGAATTAATCAGGGCATCCAATTTTATCGTCATAGTTGATATCCTTTTTTTTGACGCATAGGGACGCACGAGTTTGCAGAGAATTAACTCCTCTGTGTTTTTAAATTTTAATTCTCATTTTTTACAGCACTTTCATGCCACTTATTTAATATAAATTGGTTTGCCTTTGAAGTAGGCAAGGATTTTAATTGCTGGGTTGGGATGTGTAATAAGACACCAGGGTTTTTTCTGGAAAATTGCTGCGACTGTAATTTTGGGAATACTTTGTGCTATTGCGTTCACGGCATCAATGCCATAAAGAAATCTACCGTACCCCCCATCAATAATTGAGTAGCGCTGGAAAGCTGAAAGTTACTCATTTTGATATTGACATCTAAACCATAGTCTTTGTAAATACCAGTGGCTATCACCTGGTAAAATTCGCCGTTTTCTGCTTGTGGTATCCAGTTTTTACCTAACGTAACTTTATCCAACTGAGAATTGCTAGTTGATGGTTGGTTGCTGTTAGTACAAGCAGCAATAACGCTGCTACCAATCCAGATAGAAGCGTATTGAATAAAATTGTGGCGACTAAGGCGATGAATTGCTGTTGATGAGGGTGATGACAGATTCATAAAACAGTATGATGCTTTCTCCTATCTGCCGTTGTAGCTGAATCTAAATGTACATTCTAGAATCAACTTTTGATTCACTAGTGAATAGGGCTGAATTTCTAAAGCACGTTTAAAAGCTCGGATCGCTTCACCATATTCTCCTAGTGCTGCATAACACAACCCCATACCGTGAAGTGCCCCAAAATGTATCGGATTTATTTGTACAACCATCTGACAATCTGCCAAAGATTTTTGATAATCACCAATACTGTAATAGAGGAAAGCACGACGATTCCAGGCTTCGGCAAAATCTGGCTGGTCTTTAATTAGTGCCGTCAGCGCTGTTTCAGCTTCAGCAATTTCACCCGCATCCAGCAACTTTTGACTACGGTCAATTATTTCCAGCCCATAGATTCCCTTTTGCTGAAACCAGATCCGCCAGATTTTTCTGGTTGCTTTGTCCCGGACTGTAGCATCGGGGTTTTTCAACTCTTCAAGTAAGGAATTGATAGATAAAGAATCCATGAATTTGAAATCAGTGAATATACCTTTGTATTAACTTTCTCACAAAATATATCTACTGAGCCATTTTTAAAGTCATCTTTAAATTCACGCTGATTAATTGCTATTTATGAATTTCCTGTGTGATTTATTGTATTCAGCAATATGACTAATATTACACTCGACATTCAGGGTCATAAAAATAAAAACTCGCTAGAGGTAGTTGACGCATTCCTAGTGACTAATAGCGGAGAAAACATCCCTAAAGAAATAATGACTATGCCTAATTTGGGATTTACCAGAAATTAGCAAGCGCTTTGGGATTGCAGAAGCACAGTTGCGTCGTACTTTATTTGAATAAACTGGGAGCATATTTATAGAGTTGTTGACGCGATCGCCTTTGAAGGTGTTTTGACCAGTGATCTGGCTGCGATCGGTTATCCTAACAAGCCGTTGATTAAGTCTTTGTGTTTGGTGCAGATATATGCAACTGTCTGCTTATTCGCTGCACCATAAGGTATCGAGCGATTTTGTAGGCAATATTACAATGTGATATTCTATACATATTTAATAGACGATAATTTGGATGAATATAGCTATATTATTCCTGGTTTGGGAAATGCAGGCGATGCCTACACTTATTGAACACAAAATAAGCTGATTACCCATCAAAAAATTACCATCAATGCAGTAGTTAATGGGAGACTTCATTAATCATTGATTAACAACTTTTGCATTGCCAAAATTAGATAATTAGCTTAAATAAATTCGTAATAAATATATTGCAAAACTACAGAAAACTCTCTCAGTCTATTTCTTGAACATCTACTAAGTAAGTTGGTATAATAAATAAAATCAAACTATGTAAATAAAAATCAACTAGACTAAGACCCTATTGCCTTATCCAAAGGACAATTATTTACGCTTACTTACTTATAATATTAAATACTTAAGTTTTGAAACTGAATATGCCGACTGATTACTACTTCTAATTGATTAAAATCATAGGGTTTAGTAATACAATCATCAAATCCTGCAAGCTTAGTGGATTCATCATCTTGTACCTCTGTTAAAGGTGTTACTGCAATAATTGGGATAGTAGCAGTTTTTAAATTGTGTTTGAGGTCATCAATGACTCGGTTAGCACTCAAATTAGATAGCATCGTATCTAGTAGGATTAAATCTGGTTGATGAGTTTGTGCTAACATCACAGCCCTCACCCCTTGCTTGGTACAAATGCATGAAAAATTTAATATTCTTAGATGAGAATTAAGCAGCTCTAAATCATGTAGATTATGTTCTACAACCAAAATTAAAGGCATTCCATTCATTAGCAGTTAGTCCTATCCAAAAAAGGCTACGCATAAAGACTCCGCTTATTAGGAAAACTGAGAGGTATTTTTTTCTCGTAGCTATTTAAGTAAATATACGAAAACACATTCTGGAGACTAACTAGTCCATGAAATAAATAGACTGGTGTATAATTCATTAAGTTGTCCATCTATGCTAAATTTCAGGAAAAAACACAACATGATAATATCAAGCAAATAGTAGCATAGATGATACGTACACTGACAATATTGATTAAACGATCACAATTTTCTGGCTAGTACTACAGCTAACTCCCTCAATTTAGCAGGGAGAAGGAACGCACCCTTCAAAACGCTAGATACACTTCTTTTTATTTCCCTTCTGCCTTTTCTTGTAATTGACGTGCATAAGCGATCGCTTCTGTTGGTGTTGAGACTTTACCCTCAGCTTGTGCTACGGCAATTTCTGTCAAAAGTTGTCCAATGATTGGTGAAGCTGGAATATCTAATGCTATGATCAACTCCTTCCCGCTCACTAGTAGAGAGGGATGAGCAACCAGATCGTCAGGGTTAAGGTAGCGGTTGATTAAAAGTGTCAAGACAGGGCAGTCCCTTGCTTTGGTTTCCAAACTTGTAGCGACTTGTGGCTTGTCACCAGATATCGCCTCTACCAAATTATCAAGTGCCACAGCCAATACTGCCGCAGTGGGAAACACAATATCTGCGTCACGGAATAATAAATATTGTTCTCGCAAAGACATATCAACTACTTTAAACTGCGGTAACAATTTCAGAGCAGTGGTTACACCCCGGATTTCGGCACGACTATAAGTTAGTTGTTGTAGCTCTATTTCTGCTAATTCTGGATTGGGATTGACAAGACAAGCAAGTTTGGCAATACCTAACCAAGTCGTTTTGATACTATCGCGGACATATTCTTGGAGTTTTGCGCCTAATTGTTGCCAATTTTCTGTGATTAAGGCGGCTGCATCGTCAATAGCGGCTAGTTTGTTCAAGCTTTCACGAGTAGCATTTTTGAAAAAAGGGGCAAGTAAACCATCTTCCCAAGCACTAGCGATCCAAGGAGTACCTTGAGAATTTGCCAGTAGATAGCCAATTTCTACCCGAACTCGTTCGGCTGCAACTTTGCTCAGATGTGATGCTAAAGAACAAATTGCGCTTCGGGTAGCTGGCTCAATAGTAAAACCTAATTGGGCGGCTTGCCGATAACCTCGCATTAAACGCAAAGGATCATCTTCTAAGTTTGCGGGTGATATCATTCGCAAAATGCCCTGTTGTAAGTCTACATAGCCTTGTAGAGGATCGATAATTTCTTGTGTATGGGGATTATAGGCGATCGCATTTACTGTAAAGTCTCGTCTGTGCAAATCAACCTCTAAACTATCTCCTTCCTGTTGAGCAAAGTCGGCTGTGGCGTGGGGAAAAACCACACGAGCAATTTGTCGTTCTGCATCAAGTAACACAAAACCAGCTTTGTAATGATGAGCGATCGCTCTTGCTACCTTTACCGCCTTCGATGGTATGACAAAATCTAGATCCAGATATTCACGAGTTCTGCCAAGTAGTGCATCTCGTACAGCGCCACCTACCATGTAAGCGGGTTGTGGCAATAATTCTAAACTAAAAGGCCAATTTTCGGGAGCTAGGGTAGAAGGAATTGATTCATCCATTGTAATAAAAATCAACCCAGCAACTCATGAATAACGGTTGGGCTTAAGTTAGATTAACAATAAAGGCCCCTGGAGTTGGTTCTATTATGTGTATTTGTGTGAACTGCCACTATGTAGACAGCTGTGTTACCTATCATGCCGTAGAAGGGCAGCACCAACAGCCTCACTTGACTGAAACACCCAGTTTTGATCCGAATGAACCTTCTATCAATGTCAATATTCGGACAAACGATGATGTAATTGAGATGGAATGGGATGTTGTTGGTTGTCTGAGCTTTAAACGGGAAACGGGTAAGTGGTCGAAATTGCGTCCTGGTGAATTAGTGCCGACTTGAAAAGTCAAAAGTAGCATATTCTGCCTCAGTCCATTAATAACAAAATCTTGACAATTCCATCCCAAGTTTCCTAGTGAGAGTAAAAGTATTTAGTTTGACTTTACACACGTAGGTTATTCGTGGGGTATAGCGATCGCTAAAACCCTTTTTCTTTCGTTCGACCCCGCGAAACGCCTGCGTTGTAAGCAATTTGAGAACGGTAGACCCTTATCTTATTGTCAATAATTTAAGCTGAATGACAGGTAAATCAAATACCTGCTAAAATGAACCCTTCAAAAACTGTCATAGTAAGGCTTATAAAAGGGTAGAGTTTTTCAATCACTTCCCCTCATGGGGATAAAAACAAAGTGAAAATTCATAACTATGATGTGCTTGAATAGATATATTAAGTTAACTATAGAAAAATCAATATTTTAATTAACTTTGACTACAGAACTAAAACACCTCACAGCAACAAAATACGCTTTATCACTACACACCACCACTCCCGAATTAGGATTGGCAATTAGTAATTTTTCTGGTGAGCATCGCTCACAAGTTTGGAATTTAGGGCGAGATTTATCTAGCTTAATCCATCAATATTTAATTGACTTTATCAAACCGCAAACTTGGGCAGATTTGTCTTTCATTGCAGTTGCAAAAGGGCCTGGTGGCTTTACAGGAACTCGCATTGGCGTTGTCACTGCTCGAACTTTAGGGCAACAATTAGATATCCCTATATTTGCAATTTCAACTTTAGCTGCGGTAGCTTGGGCAGAAGCAGGCAAAAGTCCAAATCCAAAAACTATTGCTGTGGAAATGCCAGCCCAACGAGGTCAAATTTTTGCTGCTATTTATCAATTTGAGCCAGATGTTTCTAAACTAAAAGTGTGTTTGCCAGATAGAGTATTCACACCGGAAGCATGGCAGGAAACTTTAGGGAATTGGAACACTAATTATCAGCTAATTCAAGCAAAATCTGGGTTAGCAGCAACGGTGACAAGTATTTTAGAATTAGCTAATCTCGATTGGCAAGAGGGCAAGTATCCTAATTGGTCAGAGGCTTTGCCATATTATGGGCAACATCCAGTAGAAGTTTAACTGATATGTGTCACAGTGCATAAATCTAAAATCAAAATAGCCACAGCCAAACGGGGAGAGTAACCAACAATACTATAGCCCCAGCAGCTAGGGCTGTAACTGCCAGATCGCGATCGAGATTGAATGCCTCAGCAATTACCAGTGTGGCGAAAGCTGGAGGCATGGCCATTTGTAAGACAATTACCTTTGCGATCGCCCCAGTTATTCCAAATACTGGTAAAGTACTGCCCAATATCAAGGGAACTAACAGCATTTTGATTCCCAAGCTCATCCCTACTTGTGGTAGGCTACGCCAAGATTTGAGCAGCGCCAGTCGCATTCCAATTAATACCAGGGATAAAGCTACACTACTCCAAGCAAATTTTTCTAACCAGAATTCTGCAACTGTAGGAATTGTCACCTGCCGAAACAGCAAGCCAAATCCGAAACCCCACAGTGCAGGATTAATTAAGATAGACTTGGCAATCTGCCAATGATTCTGGACACCACCGCCAAAACGCGCTGCTAGTAATACACCCAAACCGTAAGTTCCTGGGAATGAACCTAACAAATCGTAAAATAATGCCCAAGCGAAGTATTCCTTGCCTACCATTGCTAAGGTAATGGGAAAACCAAGATAACCTGTATTACCCAACATTGCGGCTAATATCAAGCTAGCCTGAGTTGGTGGTTGGAGGACAGTATTTCTAAAATAGGCTTGTCCTTTAATGGCTAACCAAGCTAAAAATGCTCCGAGTAAAATGGCTAGGTAAGCGAGCGCAGGTGCAATCCAAATTTGCCCCGACAAGCTGGATTGACGCAAAAAAGATACTATGCTTATGGGTACTCCCACCCAAAAAAGAAACTGTCCCAAACGTGTAGGAACTGTTATGGGTAGTTTGCGTCCCAGAACAAAACCTACTAGGACTAATCCTCCTAGCTTGACGTATAGTTCTAAAAGGTTTGTCAAGATTGCGCCTAAGAACCACAGATGTAAAATGCTACCTGTTACGTCTACTTTTGTCCAGTGCAAAATCTGTTATGGCTATTCCACAAAAACAGGAGTTTACGCTTGAATAAGGCAGGGTTTTCTGGAAAACCGCAAAACTCATCGAATGACCTTGGTGATGATATTCCAGTGGCTGTACGTGATACCCCTGTTGCAGCACGCAAAATGTGGTTGCAACCCCAAATTATGCTGATTGGCGGAGTGGTGGGATTTATCCTGCTGGCTTTAATTAGCGGTTTTTTATTTTTCGTCACTGCACCCAAAAAAACTGCCGATTCTCAACCTTTACCAGCTACTTCTACTCCTCCAACTCCAGCACCATCTAATAATTCTAGCGAAACTATATTAGGGCATTTTCCTTACCCAGAAGCGCCTCAGTCAGAACTAATAACCATCTCCGCAAATAGGGGCATTAGAATGCGAAAAGCTGCTGCCCAAAAGTTTGAGGAGATGGTAGCAGCAGCCCGAAGTGCAGGTGTAACTTTAGTGCCAATTTCTGGCTTTCGCTCACTTAAAGACCAGGAACAATTGTTTTTTGGTGTCGGTGCCCAACGAAATCAAACGCCAGCAGAACGAGCTGCCCTCAGCGCTCCTCCTGGTCATAGCGAACATCACACAGGTTATGCTGTGGATGTTGGGGATGGATCAGTACCAGCAACTAATCTCCAAACCAATTTTGACAAGACTAAGGCTTATCAATGGCTGCAAGCAAATGCAGCCCGTTTTAGCTTTGAAATGTCTTTTCCTAAAGATAATGTTCAAGGTGTGAGTTATGAGCCTTGGCACTGGCGTTTCGTCGGCGATCGCAACAGCTTGGAAATGTTCTACAAAGCCAGAAATTTGAAACCCGCTAAGATATCGCCATAGGAGTTGTTCGATTTTAGAAGACTTGTAGAGATGGCGATTTATCGCGTCTCAAAAACCCAAAATTTTTGCCAGTAGCCCTTAACCCAAGCGTATTGGACGCTAGTGGACTCGCTCTAAGCGATCGCGTAGCGTCTCTAAAAGAGAAGAGAAGGCTTTACGACGCTGCGCTATCAGTGAGGGCTTGAACCCACCACTGATTAGTTTTATCGGTCTTCTTCTCCTAACGAAGGCTGAAGAATCACTTCCTTAAGGGCTGGACAGTAGTATTCAGCAATTTTTTTGGCGATCGCATCTGGTCGGGAAATTTTATCTCGATGACAAAGTAAAATTACGGTAATCCCAAGTACCAATTTTATGCTTTCTTCGGCGTTGGTTTTTGATACTTACCTGGATGCTTGCGCTGAAAATATTCCTCCATAATTTGTAAGATCATTGGCGCAGCAATGCTACCACCGCCACCACCGGAATGTTCCGCAAATGCCACAATCACAAATTCTGGCTGTTCAGCAGGTGCATAAGCACCAAACCAGGCGTGATTTTGCTTAACACGTCCCTTCCAGGCTTCGGCAGTACCACTCTTACCCGCGACTGGGGGAACTGTTGGCTGATTCAAAGCCTTACCAGTACCTTCAGCTACTACTTTCCGTAGTCCTTTCCGGAGAACACTAATGGTTGTCGGCTTCATATTTAAAGATTCTCGCCAGCTTTTTGCTTCTTCATTGTCTTTAAGCAAATGCGGCTGGACTCTATAGCCACCATTCGCGGGCACGGCAAACATGATGGCGACTTGCAGGGGTGTAGTTTGTAAAGCACCTTGACCAATTGACATATTAATGCTGTCTCCGACAGTCCAAGGTATCTTCCAAGCTTTCTGCTTCCATGCCTCATCTGGCACTAAACCTTTTGCCTCTTCGTTGGCAAACTCAAAGCCGGTTTTTTTACCAAATCCATACTTGCGAGTCCATTCTATTAAAGTTGGGCCACCGACTCCGCGACCAATTTGATAGAAAAAGGTATCACTACTCCACTGTAATGCACCGACAAAACCCAATGGACCGAATCCGGCGTGATTCCATTCACCAAATCGGGTACCGCCAAAACTTAGGGAACCATAGGTTTGCAAGACTGTATTAGGAGGAAATTTACCTGATTCTAGACCGGCTGTTGTAGTGACAATTTTGAAGGTGCTAGCAGGTGGAAAGGCGCTGAGGGCGCGATTGACTAAGGGATGATCTGCACCTTGTACAGTTTCCCAATCTTTTTGGCTGAGTTTCTGCTTCGAGAAAATATTGGGGTCAAAGGTGGGGTGAGATACCATTGCTAAAACGGCACCGTTCTTTGGGTCAAGTGCCACGATCGCACCGTCGCGATCGCCTAAAGCTTTTTCTGCTGTCTTTTGCATATTTAAATCTAAGGTCAAGTGCAAATCTTTACCAGGCTTCGCCTGTTTCTCACCCAAAACTCGGAGCGGCCGACCTGCACCATCGACTTCTACCTGCTGACCCCCCCATTCGCCCCGCAGACTTATCTCATAAGCTTTTTCAACTCCCATTTGACCAATCACATCACCTAATCGGTAGCCTTCCTGCTGCTTTTCTTTTAACTGGTCGGCGGTCAGTTCTCGCGTATAACCTAATACATGAGCTAATTCCTTGCCGTGGGGGTAGTAGCGAACGGCTTCTGTATGAATTTCTACGTCTTTAAGTTCGGTTTGATACTCCTTCAATGCCGTAATTTGTGCTTCGTTCAAGTTACGAGCAATCCGTATAAGTGAAGAAGAGTTAGCGCCTGCCTCTTCTAATTTCTTCTCCATCTCTTCTTGGGGAATCTCAAGAATTTGAGATAAACGTGCCCCCACAACTGACCATGCAGGCTTGGTATGTGCCATCGGCCACAAATATACAGAGCGAGGATAGCGAGTACTGGCTAAAAGTTTGCCATTACGGTCAAAAATGTTACCCCGTTCTGGTTGTTTGGCAATCATCCGAATTCGATTTGACTCAGCTCGTTTTCGGTGGCTTGCTCCTTCAGTAATTTGCAAATATGCCAAACGAACACTGATTCCCGTCAACATCAATAGAGTAAATATAATTAAAAATATCGGCTGGAAACTCTGTCCAACTGTACGTGTATTTTGTTTTCCGCCAAGTGGAGATGGTTTAAATATAGTCATAAGACAAAAAAGATTTCAAAATTAAGATTATCTGTAAACAATTCTGCTAAATTCTTAGCAGGTATTTAACGGCAAACTAATAGGCAGCCATTAATTGTTTTCAATTGATATCATAAGCTCATCTCTTCCATTGGGTCGCCCAAAGGCTTTTTGAATTTTGAACTTTGTACAATAGTACAGTTCAGCGTAAATAAACTACCCATTCCAAATGAATAAAACACTTACGCTGTATTCATTTTTAATTTTTAATTTTTAATTCCGCCTTGCGGTACTAATCCCCAGTGCCATGCCCTGAATTCTGAGTTTTTGCTTCTGATGGATCTGGCTGAGATTTTTTATACTTACCTGGATACTTGTGCTGAAAATAAGCCTCTAGCACTTGTAAAACCATAGGCCCACAAACAGTACCGCCATGTTCGCCAGAGTTTTCACCAAAGGCCACAACCACAATTTCCGGCTTATTACTAGGGGCATAAGCACCAAACCAAGTATGATTTGGGCGACCAACACCAGCTTCAGCAGTGCCACTCTTTCCAGAAGCTGGGGCAATTGTCGGCACGTCCAAGCGCTTACCAGTTCCCTCACTCACTACCTTCCGCAGTCCATCGCGGAGAACTTTAATCGTTGTCGGCTTCATATTTAACGATTCTCGCCAACTTTTTGCTTCTTCATTGTCTTTGAGCAAATGCGGCTGAACTCGATACCCACCATTAGCAGGGACAGAAAACATAATCGCCGATTGTAGTGGTGTTACTTGTAAAGCACCTTGACCAATTGACATATTAATGGTGTCGCCTACTGTCCAAGGTGTCTTCAAAACTTTCTGCTTCCATATTTCATCTGGAACCAAGCCTTTTGATTCTTCGTTGGGAAATTCAATGCCAGTTTTTTGACCAAATCCATATTTGCGGCTCCATTGAATTAAAGTTGGGCCACCAACTTTTCTACCAACTTGATAGAAGAAAGTATCACTACTCATAGCGATCGCTCTGGGAAATCCTAATGGCCCGAATCCGGCGTGGTTCCACTCACCAAAAGTCACACCACCAACGGTAAGAGAACCAAAGGTCTGTAATATTGAGTCAGGAGAGAATTCGCCTGATTCCAGTCCGGCTGTCGTGGTGACAACTTTAAAAGTACTGGCGGGTGGAAAGGCACTCAGGGCACGATTAACCAAGGGATGATCTTTACCTTGCACGCTTTCCCAATCTTTCTGGGAGAGTTTTTGTTTTGAGAAGATATTCGGGTCAAAGGTGGGGTAAGAGACCAATGCTAAAACAGCACCGTTATTCGGATCGAGTGCTGCGATCGCACCTCGTTGATTTCCTAAAGCTTTTTCTGCTGCCTGTTGCACATCCAAATCTATGGTCAGATGCAAATCGTTACCAGCCTTTGCCTGTTTCTCGCCCACAACTCGGATTGGTCTACCCGCACCATCCACTTCCACCTGCTGACCACCCCATTCGCCTCGTAGCACTTTCTCATAAGCTTTTTCCACCCCCATCTGACCGATTACATCCCCCAGTCGGTAGCCTTCCTGTTTCTTGTCATTTAACTGGTCGGCGGTCAACTCTCGCGTATAGCCTAATACATGAGCCAATTGCTTCCCATGAGGATAATAACGTACAGAATCTGTATTAATTTCCACTTCGGGGAGTTCATTTTTATACTCCTTAAGCGCCGTAATTTCTGCTTCATTGAGATCGCGAGCAATTCGGATGAGTGAAGAAGAATTAGCACCTGCTTGTTCTAATTTCTTTTCCATCTCATCTTGTGGAATGTTGAGAATTTGCGCTAGACGCGGGCCGACTACAGACCAAGAAGGCTTAGTATGTGCCATTGGCCACAAATATACAGAGCTAGGATAGCGAGTACTGGCTAAAAGTTTACCATTGCGGTCAAAAATATTACCTCGTTCTGGTTGTTTAGAAATCATCCGAATCCGGTTCGCTTCGGCTCGTTCTCGGAGTTTTGGGCCTTCAACAATTTGCAAATAGGCCAAGCGAGCCTCAATCCCAGTGGTTATTAAGAGGGTAAATACGATTAAAAATATTGATTGGAAACCACGTCCAACTGTACGTGTATCTTTTTTGCTGCCAATTGATGGGAATAAAGACATAAGACAAAGAATGATTCTAAGAGCGGTATTATCTGTATACAATTACCCTAAACTCATGCCCAAAACTGGGTATGAAAAAATCGGGCAAGTATATTCTTGAACAATTGTTTTTGGCGGATACAATAAACCAAAGTGTCAAATATAGTCTGCCCAATAGACTACTGACAAAGTTACGTAAGATCACGGCATTCTACTAAGGATTATGGCTCAAATTGTCATGCAGAATCAGAGGGGGATAACAACTTTTCAGCCACTTGATGTTGAACTGCGTAACGTGTTCAAGTTTTTTAACCAAGAACCAGCAGTACACGGAATAGACTTGGATGTCAGACAAGGAGAATTTTTTAGTATTTTAGGCCCCTCCGGTTGTGGCAAAACAACAACACTACGTTTAATAGCTGGCTTTGAAATCGCTGATGCTGGCAAAGTGTTGATTCAGGGTCAGTCTATGACTAATGTGCCGCCTTACCGCCGACCCGTCAATACTGTATTTCAAAGTTACGCTCTATTCAATCACTTGAATGTCTGGGATAACATCGCCTTTGGACTACGGTTAAAAAAAATCCACAAATCGGAAATTGAAATTAGAGTTCAAGAAGCTTTAAAGTTAGTGAAAATGGAAAGTTTGCGATCGCGCTTTCCCAGTCAACTTTCTGGTGGTCAACAGCAGCGAGTCGCCTTAGCAAGGGCTTTAGTCAACCGTCCCACCGTCGTATTACTAGATGAACCTTTAGGGGCGTTGGATTTAAAACTACGTAAAGAAATGCAGGTTGAGTTATCAAATTTACACAAAGACTTGGGAGTAACCTTTGTGATGGTGACACACGACCAAGAAGAAGCATTATCTTTGAGCGATCGCATTGCCGTCATGAACCAAGGCAAAATTGAACAAGTTGGCACTCCCAGCCAAATTTACGAACGTCCCCAGACATCTTTTGTTGCTGATTTTATTGGCGATACTAATTTATTTAGTGGTGAGATCGTAGCGGTAGATTCCTCTAGTATTAAAATTTCCACAAAAACAGGACTCTCAATTATCATTAACCGCGCTGAAGATACACCATCTCAATTATCACAAGCAGTAGTAGTGAGTGTGCGCCCAGAAAAAATACAGCTTTCGCTTTATCCACCCAATTTGCCAGCTAACTGCTTTGAAGGGCGACTTATTAATGTTATGTATTTGGGCACACACGTTAATTATGTTGTGGAATTAACAAATGGTATTAGCATAAATGTATTGCAACCTAATACTTTTGGTGCTTTACCAGACCGTGACACGCCAATCTACGCTTGGTGGGCAGAAAATGATTGTTTAGCTATTAGTCAATAGTTATAATAGTCTGCCTTCCATAAAGCTTATTTTTGATTTTTGCGAAGCTAGGTGCAACTCAAAGAGCCTTTTTTCTCGTTGCCTCTTAAGCCAAATAATTATGGCTACGCCACGCTAGGCGAACAAAAATCAAAGCGCATTCCTATATAAAATTTAATAATGTAATAATACCTTGACCCTGTACTAGGAATATAAACCCATGTCAATTTTTAAAAGAGTTCCTTGGGTGTCCCTGGCGTTAGTACTGCTTAGTTACAGTACCTTGGGCTGGGTAATATCTGAAACACATGCTCCTCTCTTTGTGTGGGTGCTGACTGTGGTTGCAATCTTGCTTTTAATAGTGACGTTAACCACTCCTTGGCCGAAAATGACCTATTATCTCAGGATTTTGCTTAAATCAAACATCAGGTCTTTTGGCGTTGCTGTCTTAGCAGCTTTCTTATTTTTTCTGATGATTGCCTGGTTTCGGGTATTTCTTGATACTTTACTCATCATTTCGGCAACTATATTAGTCAGGATAGATTTCCAAAGAGCAGGTCTTAGAGAAGGGCTAGCTTTTTTTACTGCATCTATCTTTTCATTTGCAGGTTTAGCTTTGGGTGCGCTAATTTATGAGTTAATATATTCCCACGTTCTCGTCAAGTTATGAAGTATATTCAAAAAAAGTAGGGATGTCTGTGGTGGGCTCCATCAAAGCTTCAAAACTGATATTTCTTACCCAAATTTTCGATAAATGAAGGCAGGAGGTAGGAGGAAAACTGTACTTCCCTATGGGACGCTATGCGAATAGACAAGCTCTGTTACCACTAATTTTCTTGCCCTTCCCCCTTCCCCTTTCCCCCTGCTCTCTTCAAAATGCAGGCTGGTCAAATAGTAGTAGAGAAAGGAAAAAATCCATGATAAAAATGGATACCCAACTAGTAACAACTGCCTTTGTTGCCGATTCTCCTACTTCCTTAGCTCCCCCCTTAGTAGTTAAACCCCAACTACAGCCGATGACAGCAACCAGCAAACCAAAAATAAACCCTTTTAACAAAATAATAAACAAATCTGATGGGTCTAAAAAATTTCTGACTGATTCTAAAAATGTTTCAGGAATAATTTTGTAAAAATATGATCCGGCAAAAACTCCGCCGATAATCCCAGTAACTAAAGCCAAAATCGTCATTAAAGGCACCATCAAACAACAAGCAATTACTCTAGGAAGTACTAGATAATCAATGGGATCAGTTTTGAGCATATAAAGTGCATCAATTTGCTCAGTTACCCGCATTGCACCTATTTCTGCTGCAAAAGCAGAACCCACTTGTCCTGCCATAATACTAGCGGTTAAAATTGGAGCTAATTCTCTACAAAAAGCTAAGGCAAAAGCACCTCCCACAGCATTTTCAGCCCCAAATCGGACTAATTCTCTTGCCGTCTGAATAGTAAAAATCATTCCTGCAAAACCGCTAACCAGGAGAACTGGAGAGATAGAACCGGGCCCAGCAGTCACCAGATGTTGCATAATTTTGCGGTAGTAAGTTTTTCCCTGAATAAAATGTAGCCACACTTGACCGAAAAGCAGCACTGCCGCACAACAGCGTGCAATCTGAGATTGCTCAAAATTTGTTTTTAGTCGCAATTTTATCGTCCTTAAGACTGGCTTTTTTTTGCAAATTATTGTTATATCAATTCTTCAAAATAAAACTACAGACACAAATGCTGGAAACCCAGCTAGATGTAATCTGACTTTCTCAATTACGTCGTAGACGCACGAAGTCCAGCTTTCCGCAGGATATTACGAATTGGTCTTAGGGTATGGTACATGAACACCATCATGTTTGAGACTTTTCTGCTCAATACAAATTGTCTATAGGACTCTCCTATAGCTGGTATTTTATTTTTACGGAGTTCCTAATGTTAAATGATTTTTTATGAACAGGATAAAAGTAGGAGTATTTATGTTGCTATTGATACTAAACTTGTCCGTAGCACATCCAGCTTTTGCATCAGTGTGTCGCAACTACGATTTCTCCAACGGGCTACGCCAACACCACCAGATTTGCATTCTCAGCATCAACCGAAGTGCTAAAAACTATTGGGAATACAGGGCAACCGTTAGTGTAGATGGAGTAAAAAGGCCCACCGAGGTTTACAATTGCCGGGAACGAGTCAAGGTTCAACAAGGTGGAGGTGTTTTACCCTTTGAGCAAAAAGACCCTGGTGAAATGATATGTAGCTTTTTTAATTCTTCTCGGCGGTAAACACGCGCCAGATAATAAAGACTGTAAAACCTAGATAGGTGAATACTGTTAACCATTCTTGCCAGCTACCAAATCCATTATTCATCAGCAAAAGCCGGAAAATCAATATTTCTCAATCCTACACTCTCAATACGGTTCGGTTAAAGGGAAAAGGTTTTGAATACATCCTTGCCCCTTTACCCCTTACCCTTTACCCCTTACCCTTTACCCAGACCACAAGGAAAGTGAAAAATGCTTATCCGAACCGTATTGCCTACACTCTGGCGCTATCAGTCGGTTGCTGCTTGGAAGAGAAAGGAAGACTACGCAAAAATTTTTAGCTAATTTTCCGAAATCGATAACAACCGAGCGGTATCCCTGATCAGAGCATCGATTTTATACTGAACTTCTATAACTAACCTTTGGGCAATATAGCCCCATGTTTCCACTCAAAAACCCGGCTATCATGGCCGGGTTTTTGATGTTGAAATTAATCATACTTAGGGATGATTAACAGAAAGATGTAGACTCAATAAGACTTGCAACAGGCTAACGCAGAGCTACAGAGAACACAGACAAATAAGAATTTGAGAGATTTTTTGTGTAAGTTCTCAGTTGCCATTGAGCAATTCAGCAGCACTTCTTGAAAATATCTGCGTATTAAATAAAACTATTATTCAGAAACTTTTAAGCGAATTTATCGGTCTGGTTCTCCAAATTCTGCAAAAATTTAGCCAATGTCATCTTCTGCTCAAGGTATTCCCGGATTACCCGATTTGACGCATCCGATTGAGCTTGTTCAATTTGGAACCCAGGCGCTCAAAGCTTCACTGTTATTAGTATTTTTAATCGTAGCTTTAGGAGTTGCGATCGCACTGATAAGTTTTTCCCTCCGTCGCAGCCAGCCGGAACAGCTTATATTCATCGGTGAATGGGCTGTTGGCTATTCTCAACTGTTGCGTGGATTACAGCATTTAACTCTAGTATTAGTTCTCTTAGTACCGGGATTTTTTCTCTGTTCAACTTTAAGCAATCGCTACCACTACTGGGAACAAGCAAAGGTAGCTCAAGTGGCTGAAAGTGTTGCAGGTGAAAAGCTAGAACAACTTGCCCCTCAAGTCCGCTACTCTATTCAAGAGCCATACTCATATAACACTCAAGTTGGCAACAAAATAGTCAAGGTAAATGAGACAAGACAGATTAACCGCTTCTTGAGCTTGGCTGGTTCGCAAATTCAAGTCAAGCTTGACCAAAGCGTAGATGTTCCAGGGCGTAGCTCAATTTATCGGGCAGATTATACTGCCGATTATAAAGTAGTTAACAAACTCAAGGACATTAATAATTTTTTCTTTGAAGCACCGCCACCCAACGGCTACACACTTCTTTCTAGCTATAAAATCGAGCGTGACGGGACAAGATTGCAACAAATCAATCCAGAAGATTATGGTTTTCCCTTCCGGCTGCAACCAGGAGAAGAAACTACCTTTCGAGTCACCTATCAGGCTAGAGGCGGGCCTCGCTGGGTTTATAGTGCAGGGGGACAAATCCTATCTAACTTCCGCCTCATAGCAATTGCTAACTTTGCTCCGGCTAATTTTGCCAGTGGTATTGAACCTGACGATATTAAATCTGACGGACGTAGTACGCAATTTACTTGGAAATTTGACGAGAATGTTTCAGTCAAAAATCCATTTGGAGTGTTTACCAACACCGAACCGATTCGTCATACGGGGGTAATTCCGCGTCTTTTATTGCTAGCACCAGCAATATTTTTGTGGTGGATTTTGTTGTTATATTTATCACTACCAATGAGTTTCAGAAATGTTGCGATCGCTGGTAGTATTTTCTTTGCTTGTCTATTGATTCTGACCTATCTGGCTCGTGTCATCAATGCTCAGTTGGCTTGGACTTTAATTTCCATCATCTTACTGTTTTTGACATGGGGATTGGGAGCTAGTCGCAGTGCTTCCCTGGCTGCTATTATCTGCACTATTGCTGGAGCAGTATTACCAATTTTTGGATTATTAGTACCATTTAGCGGCCTCACCCTCAGCCTAGCGGGTTTACTTTCAGCCGTTTGGCTAGCAGTTCGTCACTGGTATGGCTGGTACAGTTTGCATCCACAAGATCAAAGATTGCAGGCTCAGAAAAATGCTAAAGATTAGTAGATTTCGCTATGATTAGCGAAGTTTTAGCACATAACATTTATGGATAACGATTTACTGGCTTTCTTAGCAGGTGCTGGGTTACTCGTCCTTTATCTCATTTTTTCTGCATTGACTGAAATGGGAACTAAACTACCTTGGAAGAAATAAGCTGATAGGGCGATAAAGTTACTAAAAAGTTACATTTTTCAACCTAATTGGACTTGGAAAAAGGAATAAACATCCTTTAGGCTAAGTTAATATACTTATTTCTCGAGAGCAAGCCAAATGCGCGATCCACAAAAGAACCAGATAAAAATCGAGCCGGCAACCCTCGTATTAATTGTGTCCCTACTAATACTTTTGCCTCTACTATTTGTTGGTTTTTTCTCGCAGTGAGCTAGTGAGGAATACCAGATACAGCAGTTTGATTTTAGTCATTTTTTTTTACGTAGACGCATTAGCGAAGCGGTAGCGACGTTCGCGTAGCGTCTCGCAGAGAAGGAGCGTCAGCGGCTTGCCGCAGGCTACCACAGAGACGCAGAGGGCACCGAGAGAATAAAGAAATGCTTAACTGAACTGTATTGCTGTTGTATATATAGCGATGCCTGCGGTGGTCACTGAGCGCAGCCGAAGTGCGGGCTATACTTACGCATTTTCAGAAATCCGCTTCTAGAAACTTGTAATAATAACTTGTTATATCTGACACTACAGCGTGATTGACGCGCAAATTTATGCTGGCTAAATTACCACTACCTGTATTCACACTTCTATTAGGACTTGCTATAACTCAAACCTTTGGATGCACAGCAGATAAAAAGAATTCCGCGATCGCTCAAACACCTCAGCCAGCACCCCAAGAAATCGTGCAATCAGGAGCAGTTCTGGCTCTACCAGGTAAGTTGGATACAATACCTGTTTTTAACAGCAATAGCCCAGAATGGATCAAAACTGAGGGAATTTTACTTTCTACTTTTCCTACAAAAGGTAAAAAAGTTGCAGCAGCGCACCTAAATTTTCCCTTGAAGGGACGCTTTGACTTATTTGCCCATCACTATACCCACACTCCCAAGGATTTACAAACGCTATACCTGGGTGTACTTGTGCATAACCCTGGTAAAAAACCTGTAACAGTGGATGTGTTGCAAGCGGCGAGTTACTTGATGCAAGATGCGCCATTTGTTACCTTACCACCCTATGTAGAAAATAACGATGGTAAAGCTTACTCTGGGCCAGGCGATCGCGCTGTTGGTGATGTACTCCGAGGTGTTCGACAAGCTGATTTTCCGGCAAAGCTAATAATTCCGCCAGGGCAAAGCCGGATGTTACTAAATCATCCGATTCCTGTACGAAATCTAGAAAAGCCTGTGAATGGTCGCTCTAGCTTTATGCGGTTGCGTAGTAGTGATCAAGTTTATGCGGCAAGTTTAGCAATGTTTGCCAAGAAAAATTCTGAGAATACAGAACGCCCACCGACTCTTGGAGAATGGCAAGCTTTACTAGATAACGGGAACTTCGCCGGGCCGCGAGATAAAACCCCGACTCCTCCAAATGCTACCAGTGGCGCACTGATTTATGGGCGTGTAGCTGGTATATCACAAGGTTCCCAGTGGAAAGCAAAGTTGCTGGATAATCCTCAAAGCACAAATCTGACTATTCCCCAGCGCGGTAAAGCTATTTCTTATGTTTTAGACACATTGCGGAGTGGTCGATTGGGTACTCAACAAATCCAAACGGCCAAAATGTTGGTACGTTATCCAGATACAGCTTATGAAGCACATGGTAATTATGGGGTGGAATATAAACTCACCTTACCTTTAAGCAACAATACCAACCAAACTCAAACCGTGACTGTTACTTTGGAAACGCCTTTGAAGGAAGATAAATTATCCCAAGGTGGTGTACGTTTTAGGAAACCATCTCTAGATTTTCCTTTCTTCCGTGGTACGGTGCGGCTGCGTTACTTCGATGACCAAGGTGAACAAAAGACTCGCTACGTACATCTATGGCACAGAACTGGTCAGGTGTTAGAACCATTGGTACAGCTTGTACTTCCACCTGCCACGAAGCGGATAGTACAGGTAGATGTGATTTATCCGCCAGATTCGACACCACCCCAAGTCCTGAGTGTAAGAACTTTAGACAAGTGAGGAGTTAGTTAACAATTCGTAATTACAAATTACGAATGATTAATTACTTTAGGGATAGGTATCTGACTTTTCAAGCCATGTAGGAAAGGCCATAAAGACATTTTCAAAATGGGGATTTAGACCCTTAATCTACGATAAAATTTCATTTATGGAACCTTCTGGAACTCTTGCTGGTTTAGATATTCTGGTAATTGAGGATGATAATGATACTCGCTTTTTCATCACTACTGTGTTGGAAATGGATGGAGCAAAAGTTATACCAGTAATATCGGCGGATGCGGCACACAAGGTATTATCCGAATTACAGCCCGATGTTTTAATTTCTGATATTGGGTTGCCTGGAGAGGATGGCTATACTTTCATCCGCAAATTCCGTGCGCTCAAATCAAACAATTGTGGACGAGTCCCAGCAATTGCTTTAACAGCTTATGCTGATCCTGAGGCTCGTATCCGTGCCTTGGAAGGTGGCTTTGACACTCATGTATCTAAACCAATTGATCCAGACGAACTAGTTGAGATAGTAGCTAACTTGGTTGCTTCTTGTAATTGGTAATGATTGTAGTGCCCGATCAAGTGCGTTAAGCTACTGTTAACGCACTATTTTCAAGCGAAAACTACTTAGGTAAAACCTGCCGCAATGCTGCTAAAAGTTGGTCAACACTTTCCTTTCGACTATTAAAGCCCATCAATCCCACGCGCCAGACAAGACCTGCTAGTTCGCCAAGACCACCGCCAATTTCAATATTATGTTCATTGAGTAACTGCCGTGCGATCGCTTTCCCATCTACTCCTGCTGGAATGCGGACAGTGGTAAGCGTTGGTAGTCTATACTCCTGCTCAACGTGCATACTCAGTCCCAAATTCTCTAAGCCTTCCCAGAGATACTCTACGTTTTTTTGATGCCTCTGCCACGAGTTTGCTAATCCCTCTTCTGCAAGCAGACGTAGTGCTTCCCGCAATGCATAATATAAATTAATGGGTGCTGTGTGGTGATAGGTGCGTTCAGCTCCCCAATACTTACCTAGTAACAACATATCCAAATACCAGTTTGCAACCTTAGTTTGGCGCTGTTGCAATTTCTCAACTGCACGCGCACTCATTGTAAAAGGCGAAGCACCAGGCGGACAACCCAACCCTTTTTGGCTACAACTATAAGCTAAGTCAACTCCCCAGGCATCCAAAAACAACGGAACGCCACCCAAACTTGTCACAGTATCCACCAGCAGCAAAGTGCCAAATTCATTGCACAAATCAGCAACTCCTTCCAATGGTTGCCGTGCGCCTGTTGAGGTTTCGGCATGAACTAGAGCCAAAATAGTCGGACGATGAGTTTCTAGGGCTGTTTTGAGTTCATCTAGATTGAAGACTTGTCCCCAAGGCTTGGTAATGGTTCGGACATCAGCACCATAACGTCCAGCCATATCTACAAGGCGATTACCAAAATAACCAGCCACACCAATCAAAACTATATCACCAGGTTCTACAGCATTAGCGATCGTTGCTTCCATTGCAGCTGTTCCCGTACCACTGACTGCAATGGTGAGTGGGTTTTCTGTCTGCCATACATAGCGTAGCAATGACTGAATTTCATCCATGAGGGCAAGAAAAGCTGGGTCAAGATGCCCAACTGGTGAGGTATTCATCGCTTGGAGAACTGTGGGATGGGCATTGGATGGCCCAGGCCCTAACAGTAGGCGGGATGGGATTTCTAGCGGTGTGAGTTGCAAACGCCCGGAGTCGTTGATTGAAATTGTTTGCGTCATAATCTGTCTTCGCCTAGACGATACTTACCGGATCATAGAGCGAACGCATCACTGATGTTTTAGGGAATCTGTCATTTGCCAGAAGATGGAATTGCCGCAAAGCATTACAGTGGTTCAAGTAAATGTGTGAGAGTATAGTTATTTACTTACCTGGAGACGTAATTATGGTTTTTGCTGGCAAACGACCGAATAATTTGGGTGTTAGCAACGGTAAATTAGCATCCTGCCCTAACTCTCCTAACTGTGTTTCCAGTCAGAGTGCAGATGCAGTCCACAAAATTGCACCATTGACTTTTACATCTAGCCCACAAGAAGCGATGCCTGCGGCGGGCTTCGCCTACGCTAATCTTAAAGAGATTATTCAGTCCTTACCAAGAACTAAAATCATTACCGAAAGCCAAGATTATTTATATGCAGAATTTAAAAGTGCTTTACTGGGATTTGTGGATGATGTAGAGTTTTATCTAGACCGAAATGCCAATGCGATCCAAGTGCGTTCCGCTTCACGCTTAGGTCAAAGCGATTTAGGTGTTAATCGTCAACGAATAGAAACGATTAGAGCCAAGTTGAAATAATTCGTAATGGGCTACGCCCCGCTACGCTAACGTAATTAGTTGGATATTATAGTGCTTCTCGAATGGAAGCAATAAATTTTAACCTCTCTTTTAAAAGGCTACGGTGTACACACAAGTTGTAAATAGTAGTCTGTCAAGGAATAATTGAGGAGTACATTCTTTGTAGAGACGGCAGTTTATCGCGTCTCTCTAACGTGTCAGTCTTTCAGACGCGATAAATCGCGTCTCTACATGAGGGCTTTCTGGATCTTACTTGTGTTTACACCCTAGCCTTTTAAGAGAGATTACAAATTAATTAAATCTAACTGGATAACATCTGCGATCGCAATATTTGTGAAACTTAACTTATTTAAAAACTTTGACCCTCGACCCAGACTGATCATTGCTGCCGGAATTGCTGTATTAGTTTCAATAATTCTTCCGTCTTGGCTACACTTACCGACTCGCATTCTCTGCGCTTGGAACTTTGGTGCTGACTTTTTCTTAGCCGTAACTTGGTGGAAAATGATCAAGGCTAGCCCAGAAAAAATTCGCCGTTATGCTGAGAATGAATATGAAGGACATTTAGCTATATTCATGCTGGTGATAGCTGCGGCTTGTGCTAGTGTTTTAGCGATCGGGTTTTTATTAACTGATAAAAAAGGGTTGTCAACAACTCTGCTTACCCTACATGTCATACTTTCAATTATGACCATTGTCGGTTCCTGGCTATTAGTGCATACAATGTTTGCAGTGCAATATGCACATAGTTATTACAAATATATTAATCGTAATCATAGTGAAGAAATTACCGCAGGTTTAGATTTTCCTAATAACGACTCTCCAGACTATTGGGAATTTTTATATTATTCATTTGTAATTGGCATGACAAGTCAAGTTTCAGATGTGCAGACGACATCAAGCGATATGAGACGCTTGACTCTGTTGCATAGCATATTATCGTTCTTTTTCAATACCACCATCTTAGCCATGAGTATTAATATCATTGCATCGCTGATTTAAAATTGCCTGACTCAGCCAAAAGTATGATTATTTACTTCTATTCTTCTAGAAAGAGGAAATTATACTGCCAGTTTTTTAGGATGAACTTAAGTTGAAATAATTGGAGATAACTTTATGGCTGATAAAACAATAAATGAATTGCCCAATGAAGTTAGAGAGCAGTTACCTGAACATGCACAGCAGATTTTTCTAGCTGCATTTAATGCTGCTCAAAGTAATGGTTTTAGTGAAGAGGGTGCGCGTGAAATTGCTTGGAATAGTGTGAAGAATGAATACGAACCAGGCAGCGATGGTAAATGGCAGAGAAAGGCTGAAGACACTGCTATACATAATAAAGCTGTTACATCTGGTGGCAATTGAGTAAATTTAAGTTCGGCATCTGTATTTTTTGTTAGAGCTAAGACAAAAAATTAAAGGGAATTTCATTCTGACGAAGTGGACATGGAATTCCCTTTTTTTTCATAATTTTTGCAAGATAATAGAGATTTTTAACAACCTATATTTATTTAAATACTCGTTAGAAAATATATATAGAATATGCTAATTCAACAAGACGAAATAGCTATTCGTCTAATGCAAGATGAAATTTATGATTATGAGCTGCTCGCAAAATGGTTAACTGATGCACAAGTTTTGCAATTTTATGAAGGAAGAGATAATCCTTTTCCTTTAGAAAGAATTATAGAAACGTACAAACCTATGATCGAGGGAAAAGATCCGGTTGTTCCGTGTGTGTTCTACTATCAAAATATTCCCATTGGTTATTTGCAGTATTGTGCGCTCAATGACTTATCCCAAACTGATAGGCAATTGTATCATCTTGAACAAACTGATTATGTCTACGGAATTGACTTGTTCATAGGCGAAACCGACTATTGGAACAAGGGAATTGGTACAAAAATCCTGTCAGCATTTATCACCTATCTTTTTGAACATCTGCAAGCTCATAAAATTGTCATAGACCCGCATGTTGACAATCCTCGCGCCATTCGCTGCTATGAAAAATGTGGCTTTGTGAAATTAAAGCTTTTGCCAGCCCATGAACTGCATGAAGGGAAATATTCAGATTGTTGGCTTATGGCGATAGACCGAAAAAATCCGTTGCCCCCTTAATTTACAATGGTTTCTTAGTTAATGCCCGATCAAATACTGGGAGTTGCACAAAAGTCAATAGGATAACCGTAATTTGGTATAAAGGTATGTCAATAAATTAACTCGCGTGTTCCCAATCACTGAGTAATTCATGCTGTTGTGCTGTTTTCTTGGATTGGCGGAATGGTACTTTAGGGCTACCAATATTCACACCAGGAAAGGACTGTTTTTTAGTTTTGGTGGGTCTATTTTCTATTGTGGTGGAACTGATTTGTTGGGTTTTCATTGATAAATATATTTCCGATTAAAAGCTGAACACCAATGTATAACACCAATTTTCAAATGGCAAATTCCACAAGAGATAATTTATTTTATACAGATATTTTGGGATGGTGCGATCGCTAGTAACTGTAAATTCCTGCAATTTCTGAAAACTTTTGATCGTCCTTATTTAGCCATTACCGCTAAATTCACCACACATTCAGGAAATTGGCGCTTTAATGCTGGAAATACTGGGCAAGGTGCTTGTTCTTGTAAATTATCTGGTTTACTCCAAGTAAAGGGGGCATTCTGTGCTGCTGACATCCATACCAGACGCTTGGCCCGTGTCATCGCAACGTAGAGTAAACGGTACTCCTCAGATATTTTCAAGTGCTTTGCTTGTTCCCATGCTTGCGTAACATCTGGTATGGTAGATTCTCCGTGGAGAGCAGCCCGAATTTGGGCGCGGGCTACTTCTGATAAGGTAAAATCACCTAAAAACTGGCTTTGGGGAGGAACCCAAAATCTCCCAGGAATCAAGTTTTCGTGGAGAAAGGGAAGAAATACATAGTCCCAATCTAGCCCTTTGGCTTTGTGCATGGTAATAATGGTCAGTTGACCGCGACGAGTGTAACGTTCTTCCGAATCTTCGGTTTCCACTGGTTCAAACCGTTCGGAACTAACGATTTCACTTAAAGCTGACAGCATTCCTCCCATTGAACTATTGCCAGCTATCTGTTGATTTACCCGTTCTGCAAGTTTGTCAGCAGTTGCTAATTCTGCCTGGTCATAATTTAAAGTCAAGGCAAGAAAGGAAATTAGCTGGTACAGGGGCAATTCCAAGCGGGCGCGAAGTAAATTGCGACATAAGCGTGCAGCCTTTTGGACTGTTTCTGCTTGGGGTGCTGCTAGAGGGCCAGGATACAAAAATTCTTCTGGTAGACTTGCAAGGGCGTTGAGGTCTTGAGTAGGAATTAACTGGCGCTGTACTAATGCTTCTAAGGCGGCTTTCAGGTAATCGGGGGAGTGGGGGCGATCGCAAAATTGCAGTAATGCTAAAATCTCTTGGGGAACATGGGAACGGCGATCGCGTTCTCCCACATCGTACAGTGTAATATTATGCTCTTTGCATACAGGTGCTAGAGCCTCTGATAACCATCTTCCCTGGCGATTTTCTCGGACTAAAATCGCTGCACTATTTTGTGTTGGGTCTTCACCAAATAACTCAATTACTCTTTGAGATAACAATTCAACGGTGTGATGAATGTCACGCGGTGTATAAAGTTCTAATCCCCGTCCTATGGGTGCTGGGTTGGCGTTCTTTTGTGGATCGCCTGTTTCAACAGGGCGAATTGTCTGCAAGCGAAATGGTACTTGTCGGTTGTCAGGAATCTGTTGTCCGTTATTCGTTTTTGCTAAGGATTGATTATTGATCCATTTGAGGGCAAAGTTAGCAGCTTCAATGATAATTCTAGTACTGCGACCAGCTTGATCCATCGTTGCCAATCGTTCGATGCGATCGCACTCTTCGCAAAAGTGTCGGAAATAAATCGGATCGGCTGGGGTAAAGGTAGAGTTAATTGCTTGGTTGGGATCGCCAACTCGGACTAAATTGAGTGGGGAGTGGGGAGTGGGGAGTGGGGAGTGAGGAGTTATTATTCTCTCCCTGCCCCCTACCCCCTGCCCCCTGCCTCCTGCCTCATCTCCCCCATCACGTGCCAAAATTTCTAACAGCTGCGTCTGTAGGGGGCTAGAATCTTGGGCTTCGTCTTCAAAAACCGCGAAAACTTGGTTTTGCTCAATGCGACGGGCGCTGTCGTTTTCTAAAACGCGCAGTGCGGCTAAAATCATATCGTCGTAATCGATAAAGTCACGCGATCGCATTAAGTTTTGATATTGCTCATACAATCCCGCAGCTACGCTCAAAATTGTATATTCGTCTGTGGTTTGTCTACTCCACTCCCGCAGTTTTTCTGGCGATATCCCCGAACTTTTTGCTTCATGAATTACCGTATTCGCCAATTCCGGTAAGACTTCTGTTCGTAGCACCGATTGACGACGCAACCTTTCTGTCTCTTCTCCGTCAAATTGATGACCTTCTAATAACCGCAAATATATTCCGGGATTATTTACAATCCATTGCTCTACAGCTGTGCGGATAAAGCGATGACTTTGAGTTGGTGTAATCAATGTGACATTTTCTAACTGCAAACCGGATAAATCCGAATGGCGGCTAGCAATATTTAACGCTAAACCATGTAGAGTATAGACAAAAAATCCCGTCTGGGGTAGAGATAAATCATCTCGTAAGAATTTGCGGATCTTTGCTTTAATATTGGCAGCAGCAGAACGAGTAAAGGTGACGACTACCAGATGACGACGCGAGGATGGGCGCGATTGGGCATAACGTTCATATTGACGCGCGATCGCGATCGCGGCCGCCGCCGCCATCCCAGTAGATTTGCCTGCGCCAGGAACGGCAGAAATAGCCAAAGGGCCAGATCCCCAGTCAGCCATTTGTTGTTGTCCGGGGCGTAAACTGTTGCGGATTGCGAGAATCTTCTCCCCCAGATTAGGAACAGGCGATCGCTCAGACAATTCTGAGTGGAGGGATTCTTGAGCCACAGGAGTAGTAAATTTAGAGTCTGACATATCAAATTTTATATTTGGAAGAATAATTCTTTAAGCAAGAATTCACAATTCAGCCATCTTAATGTTAGATTAGCTTAATTTGATATCTTTCTAAGCTCTAACTAACCAGAAAAATAAATAAATATGAAAATTCAAAAAATAATTACACAAGGTCTTAGCTTATCTAATAATGCTATTTCCTATCATGTTAGTCAGGAGATAGCAGCTATTTATCCTAAAAAAGCATTGCTGGAAAGTAATGATAGTTCTTTCAATTTAGAAAAATACGCTGAGGCAAATCTCTGCAAAATTAAATATGATAATCATATCCATAACCAGATGCTTACTGGTTGGAATGGCATGGATAACGAGATTTATAAATATAATGAAAATGCCAGATTTCAAGTTTCATGGCAAGGAAATAAACTTGATGTCGTCTTAATGAGTTGGAATGAAGGTTATTGTAAAACTCGCTATTCTTGGATTTTGGCAGATACTTCAGAAGTAGCTGAAAAGTTTTTCGCCGCAGTTTGTGAGTGGAACTCAGAAATTCGTGATGAACTGTTAGTTTTTGAAGATGGTTACTGGGATAAAAATCCCGAACTCTTTCAATCTATTCAAAGCTCAACTTTTGAGAATCTAGTTTTGCATAAAACTCTTAAACAAGATATTCAAGATGATTTGATAAACTTCTTTGCCTCCCGTGAGACTTACGCAAATTACAGTGTTCCTTGGAAACGTGGTATTTTATTTATTGGCTCACCAGGAAATGGAAAAACGCATACAGTTAAAGCGTTGATTAACCAAATGCAGCAGCCTTGCTTATACGTTAAAAGCTTTAAATCTGAATATGCTACTGATAGCGACAATATCCGTAAAGTATTCAAACAAGCACGGCAGTCTGCCCCGTGTGTTTTGGTATTAGAAGATATTGATTCTCTATTAAATGATGAAAACCGCTCTTTCTTTTTAAATGAACTTGATGGCTTTGCCTCTAATCAAGGAATTGTGACTATTGCAACCACTAATCATCCAGAACGTTTAGATTCAGCAATTAGCGATCGCCCCAGCCGCTTTGATCGGAAATATCATTTTGATCTGCCAGCGTTTCCCGAACGAGAAACCTACATTACATTGTGGAATGATAAATTAAACAGTGAAATGGGATTATCTGAAGAGGTTGTAAGTCAGATGGCTGCATTGACAGAAGGCTTTTCTTTTGCCTACCTCAAAGAATTATTTCTCTCGTCAATGATTAGTTGGATGGGAGCAATGGAAACTGGGGCGCTAGAGAAAATTATGATTTCTCAAGTCGCAATTTTGCGAGAACAAATGAGTAGTACAATTGTTAATGGCAAAGATTTAGAAAAGTAAAAGGAAAGTTTATCAGAACAGAATTCAGAATTCTGTTCTAAATTATTCTTCAATTATTCATCAATCTGCCAGGAATCCTTAGTTAATTCTTCATCCAGAATTTTCTTAGGACGCACAATGATAATAATTTGTCCTAATAAAGGAATTTCTGGCTCAGTTTCAAACCACTGAAAATCTAATTCACCACCATTTTCAACAACAAAATAGCTAGAGGCATCCCATTCTCGTTTGGCACGATCTATCACAACTACAACGGGCCCGACTTGGCTTTGGGTTTGGATGGGAAAGCGATCGCTATTCGCTAAAATCACTACTGGATCTTCTGCCGCCAATAGCACTTGCCAACCTGGTAATGGAACCCAAGCTTGCTCTCCAGAAAACTTAACCAGACGAAATGGTTCAATTTCTGTCAATATCGGCACAGCTTGCAAGTCTTGGCGCGACAATGGCAATTCGCCTACCACGGGCAAAATTCGGGGTAATTGTTCTTCAAATTCCAGGCGGTAAAAGGGTAAAATTGGCGCTGGACGCTGGGGAACGGTAGTAAAATCAGTCAGTAGCTGTTCGATTTTTTGCCTTGCACCTGGCGTGTGAGCAAAACGCAAACCTTTGGCGATCAGGCGCGATCGCTGTTGTAAATCTGCATTTTGGCGTGCCAGTTTCCAAACTTGATGAGCAACAGCATCTCCAGGATGAGCAGAAAACCCTTCTGGTAAAGTGCGGTAATAAGAGAACTCTTTAAGTGCTTTTGCTATATCCCGTGCCTCATCAGCATCAACATTGTGGAAGAAGATCAGTTCGGCGGCTGCGGCGCGTTCTTCTTGGGTGAGCAAACGGAGTTCGTATAAAACATCACTGCCGCGTGTGGCATAGTGCGATCGCGTTTCTTCCGATACTCCAGAGTTTTCCAAAGAATTGTAAACTTGAGAACCAACAACTACCTGATTTTGTTGAATTGGCTCAAATCCAGTCGCCTCAAAAATTTCTTGGGGGTTGTAACCGGTTTTTAGCAACGAGGCGATCGCCGTTCCCCATTCCACCCAGTTGCCTTGTTTTTGCCTCAGTCTTCGTAGTAACTCTTGTGCTACATCGTTGGTAGCATTTTCTTCGGGATTCTGAGCGTTGGGTGGTAGATCAGTCATAATCGGGATGCGAGCTTCAACTTGAGAGGATGATTAACACCTCATGAGCAAGTCTTATTCTAATCTATAGAATTACCCAGACCTACTGTCTTGAGTTCAGAAAGAGGCAGAGGTTGGAATTTCAACCAATCTAATTCCAAGCCATTCTACAAGTAACACTACGCACATCTGTATGTCTTTAGTGCAAGTTGTATCCAAAGGAGATTTGTGAACCTACCTTAATCTATGCAAAACTTTAGCTGAAACCTAAATTTTGTTCTTAAGGCAATTCATGTAGACGCAAAGCGTGAGCCAGTCCGGTGGAAGGGTTTCCCGGCATCAAGGAACTAGCGGTAGCGTACCCCTGCGGCTATTGCCCCTACCACGTATAGTTTTACATAAGTCCTACTATGATGAAAATCGACATAGTTACGCTGATTTAGTTGGTTCTTTTGGTGCAGTATTTCCTAATTCAGATATTTTGGCAGATAAATTTTCTCTGCATAGCTCACTCTTATAGTTTTAAAATATGCAAAATAGCTCCGTATAAACCCTTGGCAATTTTTAGCTATTCTCAACTAAGCTTGGTATGGAATATAACAAGATAGTGAATATTTAAAGGAAATATCTTATGGATAATCCCAGTGTCGAAATTGATAAAGTCCAATATCAAGTAATGACTCTTGAACGGCCAAAAAAGCTGAAAATCTTGGTAGTTGACGATGAGCCAGATAATCTCGATCTCCTTTATCGCACCTTTCGACGCGACTTTAATGTTCTGAAAGCTGATAGTGGAGTGAACGCCCTACAAGTTTTGGCCGCAGAAGGGGAGGTAGCTGTAATTATCTCCGATCAACGGATGCCAGAAATGAAAGGAACTGAATTTCTGAGCAAAACTGTACCTCAGTTTCCCGATACGGTCAGAATAATTCTCACTGGATTTACTGATATTGAAGACTTGGTAGAGGCAATTAATGCTGGACAAGTCTACAAATATATCACCAAGCCTTGGGACCCAGGAGAACTAAAGGCAGTAGTGCAAAGAGCAGCAGAAACCTACGACTTGCTCAAGCAACGTACAGAAGAATTACGCCGCGCTCATGCTCAAATGGCGCTGTTGAGTGTTTTAGTACAGGTAACTCAAGCAGCTTCTAGTTTAGAGGAAACTCTCGCTCCAATCGCCAAGGCTGTGAGTGAGACTTTTGGGACAGAAGGCTGTATTTTACAACTTACAAATGGAAATACTCTGATTGCGACTCAAGGAACTTACAGCGATACAGGTAAAATAGAGAATTGGCTATCTCTTGACCCATTAACAACGCAAGCGATCGCCACTGGGCAAATGCAAGTTTCTTTAAATGTACCTAAAGACACTAAACTAATTGATGCTACTCACTACCAAAATACTGGTGTGCAAGCACATTTAGTTATCCCAATTAGCTATCATAATGAACTTTTGGGCGTATTATCGCTACAGTGGAAACAACCTTGCACTTTGCGGGAAGATGAATTAATGCTAATTAATTTATCAGCACAACTGGTGGCGATCGCTCTGACTAGCAGTGGATACCATCAAACCATTGTGTAGTTGTCATTTGTCCTACCCTGCGGGAAGCCGCTAGCGCGTCTATGTCATTTGTCTTTTACCCTTGGCAAATGACGAATGACTAATGACCAATGACCAATGAATTATTGACCAATGACTAACGAAGTTCAATCCATCTTTAACCGTATTGCTCCAGTTTATGACCAATTGAACGATTGGTTGAGTTTGGGACAGCATCGAATTTGGAAGGAAATGGCAGTTAAATGGAGTGCGGCTAAATCGGGTGGTACTGCATTAGATTTGTGCTGCGGTAGTGGCGATCTAGCTTTACGTTTGGCAAGGCGCGTGGGAGCTACAGGATATGTATATGGAGTGGACTTTTCCTGCAACCTACTAGAAACTGCTAAAGAACGTTCCCAAAAACAATACCCTCAACCTGCGATCGCCTGGGTAGAAGCAGATGTGCTAAATTTACCCTTTGATGACAACCAATTTGATGCCGCAACAATGGGCTATGGTTTAAGGAATGTTAAAGATATTCCTCGTAGTCTCCAAGAGTTATACCGTGTTTTGAAACCGGGTGCTAAAGCTGCAATTTTGGATTTTCATCGACCGAGCAATCCTCAGTTACGTGCCTTTCAGCAGTTGTATCTGGATAGTTTCGTGGTGCCAGTTGCCAATTATTTAGGGTTAAAAGAAGAATATGCTTACATCAGTCCCAGCTTAGACCGGTTTCCCATAGGCCAAGAGCAAATAGAGTTAGCGCGTCAAGTTGGTTTTGCTCTTGCCACACACTACCCCATTGCGAACGGTATGATGGGAGTGCTGGTAGTCAGCAAATTTTAGATTTTAGATTTGGGATAGCGTGACGTAAAGCCTTCTCTTCTCTTTCAGAGACGCTAATGCGAACGAGAGGCTTTGCCAATGGCATAGATTCGCTTAGAGCGAGTCTGCGAACGTCTTTTGGATTGGGGACTGCGGAATAGGTAATGGCTAATGGAAAATCGTTAGTAGTTAGTAGAAAAACAACTCATAACTAATAATCGCCAATTACCAATCCCCAATCCCTAATTTCTAATCTAGAATTCAAAATCCAAAATCCAAAATCCAAAATCCTGTGGACTGGTCTCATCTTTGGCTTTATGTGTCTCCCCCGGTACTGGGTGGAATTATTGGCTATTTCACAAATGATATAGCCATCAAAATGTTGTTCCGTCCTTACAAAGCAATTTACATTGCTGGACGAAGAGTACCCTTCACGCCTGGCTTGATTCCCCGCAACCAGGAACGTCTAGCGCTGAACATTTCCAAGACCATTATGGGGTCACTGTTGACACCACAAGAATTGCAAAATTTGGCACGGCGTTTGTTACAAACAGAACGCGTGCAAGCAGCAATTCTCTGGTTGTTGCGGTTGGCGATTGAACAAATCAACACAGAAAAAAACGAGAAAAGTGCCAAAATTGTCGCGGGAATTTTGCGGGATTTGCTAGGGGAATCCTTACCTCGCTTACTCAAGGTTTTAGCGCGACGTGAAGACTTTCTGGAAGCGCAAATCAATCAAATTTTTGACCAAATATTGCTGGAATTTCAACTGAGTGAAGAACAAGCTACAAGGCTTGCTGATTGGTTGTTAGAAGTAGTTTTACCACCGGATATGCTGCGCCAAGCGATAGTTGATTTTTTGACCGATCGCACGATTCAAATTATTGATGAAGGGTTCCGTGAAAAAACCAGTGGTACTTATTGGGTTGTAGCAAATTTATTTGGCTTACGCAACACTCTTACACGGCTACGAACTTTTTGCTTAGATGAGAAAGAAGCTACCAACAACCGTTTGCAGGAATTGACTCAAGATTTGCAAATACGCGATCGCATCAGGAAATTCCTGCAAAATTTATCATTACAAAACTTGCCGATGGGTACGGTGCGTCAACTGCGAAAGACCACCCGCGAAAGTGTCCGCCATTACCTCCAAAACAGTGGCAGCGATTTTTTACAAGGATTAACTGATTCTGTTGATTGGGAAAATATTGCTGTAGTGCTACTGAATCGTCTTAGTACTTCATCGGTTCTCAGTACTTCTTTAGAAGTTATGAGTCAAGAGTTGGCTCTAATTTTAGATAAGTATTTGGAAAAAGATTTAGAAGTAATTGTGGCACAGGCAATTCCGATTTTATCCATAGATCAAGTGATAGTTGACCGGGTGAAATCAACTTCACCTGCTGATTTAGAAGCTGCTATCGAGGGAATTGTCAAAAATGAATTGCAAGCCATTGTGACTTTAGGTGGTGTTTTAGGTTTTGTTATTGGCTTATTGCAGACAGTATTTTTAGTATTAAGTCAATATTAATTTTTGTCAGATCATAGCTGCAAGTTGCCCAAATTCTGAAATGAGCGAAATTGAGCGATCGGCTCTTGGCAAGAGATATGAGTTATCAATACCCAAGCAAAGTGCGTAGTAATTGTATAAATTCTCGCTCTATAATTCGTACAACAAGGTAAGTACAGATGGATACTATCGCTGTGTACAGAGCTTTTTCAAAAATCAAACAGTAATTTTAATACTCCAGCAACTATCTATATATAGATTAGATATACCACCTGCCAGATGCACCACCGACATTACTACAACATTAGGTATATCTATATCGTAGGGCTGGGCGATAAGACAACCGCGCTCACCCCAGAAGTGATGCAACAAAGCTATTACGGATTGAAAATTCACGCTTCCCCCATCCTTTAGTTGGCACAGTGCATAAACTATTGTTGCCTAGAAGCAGTGACAGTGGGGAGTTTCAGGGGACAAAGAAACAGTCCAAAAGATTTTTGGAGAAAATAGTTGACACAAAGAGTTGTGTTCGCTATATTGAATAAGTGCCTGAAGCGGAGAGCTTAAAGCGACTCGCGAAAAGGGATACCGAACCTTGAAAATATTATAGTTTGAAAGCAATTATACAGCAAGTGTATTGCGTCAAGAAAATAAAAAGATAACTAAGCTGAAGTTAAAAAAGAGCAGCTAAATTGAGCTAATAAAGCAAACACTTCAAAACGGAGAGTTTGATCCTGGCTCAGGATGAACGCTGGCGGTATGCTTAACACATGCAAGTCGAACGAAATCTTCGGATTTAGTGGCGGACGGGTGAGTAACGCGTGAGAATCTGGCTCTAGGTC
>NZ_JADEXT010000020.1:0-130018 GCF_015206985.1 Nostoc sp. LEGE 12447
TGTTGCGGCAACGATAGTTTAGGGGTCGCCCTACGCAAAAATAGCTCGGTGCCAGGGATATTATTCAACCACAACAACACAAGAAAAGCCTTCTCAAGATTAATTGAGCAGGCTTTTTTTGTTTCACTAACTTATTAGGGCCTCATTCGTCCAATCGTGAGGCTGGAGAAAGATTTCCGTGAGTCGTGCCTCAGGCGTACCTGGTTCTGGCTCGTAGCAATATTCCCAGCGTGCTAGAGACATGAGAATAGATTCCGCTCGTCCCTGAGTTTGCAGACCGAAAACTGTTCCCCTGTCGTACACCAGATTAAACTCTGTATAACGACCTCGACGGTATAGTTGAAACTGGCGCTGGCGATCGCCATAATCTATTTCCTGCCGTCGTTCTACAATGGGCAAATAGGCGGGTAAAAATGCTTGACAGCAAGACTGCACAAAAGCAAAGATATCTTCCCAGTTACGAGATACCATTCCTACTTGCTGACTGTACAGTGCCGCCGGACTATCTATTTGATCTCCAACATAAAGACTTTCCACTAGCATCTTGATAGTCAAAGAAGATACCACCAATGTCCCGTTGTTCTTGGCGATGCTTCAAGTAGAAGTATTCATCACACCAGCGCCACCCTTGTTCAAACACCCGCCCTTCTCGAATCACGCGGGTACGTCCTTTTCCTCCTTCTGCTCGCTCCCAGTAGTCTTGATGAAAGCGTCTTCCCCGTCAAGTTGCTCTAAGCCTTTGCAAATCTCATCCTGTAAGTTCTGCATGAATTGCTGCACTCGCTCCCGTGAATCTTTGGGTGTCATGTTGGTAGGTGATGCCAGCAATACTGTGTTATTTGTGGATTCTTGCAGAGAATTATCGGGATGACGACTCATGTTAAAACTTCTGAAATTTTCCCGTAAATATCTATATAGTTATTTAGTTGTTAAAGTTAGAGGAGTTTCAAAACTTAATAAATTTAGGACTTATACACGGGTTAATCTGTAGGGCATTTCCTCTTTTACTGAAGGATTGTAAAGAGGTCTAGCAAAAGAACCATATTTATTATAACTTGATAACTATAGGACTATTTACTTGCTTACCGCATTACACATGGTTAATACCCTACCCAAGCCAGAAATTAAAACCCCCAGCAAAGAAACTGTACTCACCCCCCGGTTTTACACTACAGATTTTGAAACTGCCGCCAACCTGGATTTGTCTGCCCAGGAGACGGAGTTAAAGGCAATGCTGGCAGAAATGCGGACAGACTACAACCGTCATCATTTTGTTCGGGATGAGGTGTTTAACCAATCTTGGGAACACATTGAGGGTGAAGCAAGACAGGCATTTATTGAGTATTTGGAACGCTCTTGCATTTCTGAGTTTTCCGGCTTCTTACTATTCAAAGAACTATCCCGCAAGCTGAAAAATCGCAGTCCACTGCTAGCGGAGATATTTCAACTGATGGCACGTGATGAAGCTCGCCATGCCGGATTTCTCAACAAAGCAATGGGCGATTTTAAACTCTCCCTGGATTTAGGCAATGTTACTAAAACCCGCACCTATACGTTTTTCCCAATAGAGTGGGTACTTTACACTGTTTACTTATCAGAAAAAATCGGGTACTGGCGTTACATCATTATCTACAGACATCTAGAAAAGCACCCAGAAAACCAATTTTACCCCATCTTCCAATATTTTGAGAGTTGGTGTCAGGACGAAAACCGTCACGGGGATATATTCAAGGCGCTTTTACGTTCTCAACCGCAACTGTGGAACAACTGGAAAGCTAGGTTGTGGAGTCGCTTTTTCTTGTTATCGGTATTTGCTACTCACACTTTGACAGTTCATGAACGGGCTGGTTTTTACACGTCATTGGGACTTGATGCGACGGAATTTGACCGCGAAGTTGTTCGTAACACCAATGAAACTGCGGGCCGAGCTTTTCCTGTAATGTTGAATACCGAACATCCCCAGTTTTTCCCTCGGCTGCAATGCTGTGCGGGCTACAACATGAAAATTGCAGAGATTGAGAGCAGTTCTGTGTCCAAAGTTGTGAAGCTGCTTCGCAAACTACCTTTAATTGCAGCAATTGTTTGGAATCTACTGTTGGTTTACCTGATTAAGCCCATTGATGCTGAGGCTTTGCGGGAAACCGTGCGTTAGATTTAGCACTTATTGATGTAAACTACGCATTCCATGATTCTACAAAATGCGTAGTTTACTGATGTAGGCATCGCCGCAATACGGTTCGGTTAAAATCCTCCCGCCTGCGGCAATCCCCTTAAAAAGGGGGTAAAAGAGGGTTAAAAGCCTCCCTTTTTAAGGGGGTTGGAGGGATCTTCAAAAGATTAGAACGTTAACCGAACCGTATTGGGCATCACCCTCCAAATTCACCAATATATTTCTATTCTGCCTCTGACTTGATTGACACAACCCAGTCCCAGGGCTATTTAATTCTAAAAAGTTGTTTGAGTGTGTCTAATCCAAAAGAACATAAACGTTGAGCTTGTGCCATATTTTCAAACATATTGGTGCGGTATAAATTGAGTGTAAAATTGCGAGCAAGTGCAAAAATTTGAGTCAGGGGGGTAGTACGAATTCTAGACGCATCTTCACCTTGTGTAACGTCCCGAACGTAGTGAACTTTATTCTCAACACCCCAATGTCCTCTGATCCGTTCAGCTATTTCTTGAGCATTTTCACTTAAAGATGAAATGTAGTAACGAGTCTGGGTGGTGACTTAAATTACATTATGTGTGAAAACCTGACGCTCTGATTTGATTTGAATCAAAGTATTAAGCCCAGGCCAAGAACGAATACCATCAAGTGTTTGACAAATATTCACTTGACATTTTTCGACTCTACCATACCAGAATTTACTTATCTGATGACAAGTAAATTCTGGGATAAAATTATTTTTTACATCTTTAAACAAACCCGATTGATTGCCTTTTAAAGCATCGATATAATTATTCTCACTTTCTACAATTAACTGGCAAGTTTTTTTGGGTATTAATAGCATCAAATGCAAAAACAACTTCCTTGAGAGCAAGTTTCTCAATCAATTGCGGTAAAGCTTTAATTTCGTTGCTTTTGGCATCAACAACACAGCGGCTCCAAAATTACTCCTCGCTCCACAAGGTAAACGCTGACCAACATAATTGCTGGGTGGGAATCAGAATAGGGATTATCATTTTCTACTTGATATGAGCTTTTGAGGACTTTACCATCCATAGCAACAGTTTCTCCAGGAACTGGTTTGATCTCAAATAAATTCGTAAGGCATACGAAATATTCCTGCTAACTTATGTGTAATAAAGTAAGGTCAATTAACTGCTCGCGGTAGCTTGAAATCCAATCTCCAATTGCTAAAAATCCTTTATTTCCTGCGGCGATCGCCAGTGTAAAGAGTGCCAGGCATACCCCTCTTCTGTCACTCTCCGGGAGGGCGATCGCTAGAAGCCTGATAAGGCAATCAATACAAGCTATCTATTAGAAAAAAATGGGTCTTGTATTTGTTATTAGAAAATAAGCGTGCGATTGCTTGCTATACAAAAGCTCTAGAATTTAGAAATAGTAAATGTTTTCGGAGAGTGACAGAAGCTGTTCATGAGCGATCGCCCACTATGGATGAAAGAAACCATTCTGTTTTCTTAGGAGAGGGATACAGCAGTTTTCTTTTGCATGAAGTACAAAGAGCAGACTTTTAGCCACTTTGCTACTCATTTGCTACTCAAAACGGTAGCCTTAAAGAAATACACTATATTTTGGCTATGTTGCCTAAACCTAAGAAATATTGGACACCCCAGCACTGGGCAAGTTGGAAACCCTTTGGTATCGGCGAACAGTACCCTAACAACTACTGGGAGGTTTTTCGAGCAATCTGGCTGTCTCGTGACAAACTACCTTATGCGTGGAATATTCTTGACAAAGGTGTTTGTGATGGTTGCGCTCTTGGAACAACCGGGATGAAGGATTGGACTTTAGATGGCATCCATCTCTGCAATGTCAGGTTGCGGTTGTTGCGGATGAATACTATGCCAGCTTTTGACCCTGTGCTATTGGAGGATGTCTCGCAGTTACAAAAACACAAAAGTGCCCAATTACGCAACTTGGGAAGACTTCCTTTCCCGATGATGCGTCAACGAGGGGAAAAAGGCTTTCACCGTATTAGCTGGGATGAAGCTTTAGGGGTAATTAGCGATCGCATCCGCGCCACTACACCAGACCGCCTTAGTTTTTATATTACCAGTCGCGGAACTGTCAACGAAACTTATTATGCCACCCAAAAAGCTGTGCGGGCAATGGGAAGCAATAATATTGATAACGCTGCCCGCATCTGCCATTCTCCCAGTACGGCGGGACTGAAAGCTGCTCTGGGTGCAGGGGCCACCACCTGTTCTTATAAAGACTGGATTGGTACTGATTTATTAGTCTTCATTGGTTCCAACGTTGCCAATAATCAGCCAGTCACCGTTAAGTATCTCCATTACGCCAAAAAAGCTGGCACGAAAATTGTAGTTGTTAACACTTACCGCGAACCAGGAATGGAGCGCTACTGGGTGCCCTCAATTGTGGAAAGTGCCGTTTTCGGTACAAAGTTTGCCGAAGACTTCTTCTTAATTAATATGGGCGGGGATATAGCATTTTTGAATGGCACAATTAAACATATAATTGCTAACAACTGGGTAGACCAGTTATTTATAGATTTACACACAGTTGGCTTTGCCAAACTCAAAACATCTTTAGAAAGCCAATCTTGGGAAGAATTAGAGCGGCTTTCTGGTACATCCCGTGAGCAAATGTACGCCTTTGCCAAAATGGTCAAAGAAGCCAACAAAGCCGTATTTGTTTGGAGTATGGGCATTACTCAGCATGAATGCGGCGAAGATAATGTGCGAAGTATTATCAACTTAGCTCTTACCAAAGGTTTTGTCGGTCGGGAAGGCTGCGGTTTAATGCCAATTCGCGGACATTCTGGGGTACAGGGTGGGGCAGAAATGGGATGTTACGCCACAGTGTTTCCCGGTGGTAAACCCATTACCCCGGAAAATGCTGCTCAATTGAGTCAGCATTGGGGCTTTAAAGTGCCAGCGAGTAAAGGTTTAATTGCTCCAGAAATGATTAACGCCGCATATCACGGGGAATTAGATGTGTTGTTTTCCGTAGGAGGGAATTTTTTAGAAGTGCTGCCAGAACCGGATTATGTGGAAGCGGCACTGAAGAAAATACCATTGCGGGTACATACGGATATTGTTCTCTCCAGCCAAATGCTGGTGGAACCTGCTGATACTGTAGTGCTTTTACCTGCGACGACTCGCTACGAAATACCAGGGGGAGTAACAGAAACTAATACTGAACGCCGGGTAATTTTCAGTCCAGAAATTCCAGGGCCGCGCATTGGAGAAGCGCGTCCAGAGTGGGAAGTTTTTCTAGAATTAGCAAGGCGCGTGCAACCAGATTTGGCAGATAAATTGGCTTTTGCTGACACAGCTGCTATCCGTCAAGAAATTGCTCAAGTTATCCCTCAATATGCTGGGATTCAACACTTACAGCAGGCTGGCGATCAATTTCAATATGGCGGGTCACATTTGTGCTTTGGTTGGAACTTTCCTACATCGGATGGGAAGGCGCACTTTGGCGTATTATTGCCACGCCAAAGGGAATTACCAGAAGGTTATTTCTTAGTAGCAACGCGCCGAGGCAAGCAATTTAATAGTATGGTACAGGAACGTAAGGATGCAATTACTGGGGCGGTGCGAGAGGCAGTGCTAATAAATGCTGCTGATGCGGCACTGTTGGATTTAAAAGATGGGGATAAGGTAATTCTTAAGAATGAGTTAGGGGAGTTGTTCTGTCAAGTTTATATTGCGCCAATTCAGTCAGGAAACTTGCAAGTCCATTGGCCCGAAGGGAATGTGCTGCTAGATAAAAGTAAGCGATCGCTAGAAGGGGTTCCTGATTATAATGCGATCGCACGGTTGGAAAAAATTTGAATCAAGTCTAATTTTTTCAGCTTTAACATTTCCACCAGTAAATCCATTAACTTATATCCCTAAACCCCGTATGAAGAATTACACAGCGATCGCATGAAAAACCCTCTCCTGAACTTAAAATTTCTAAGATGGATATAAATGAACTTCTCAAATCTTATGCTGCTGGAGAAAGGAGCTTCCAAAGACTGAATCTGCAAGAAGCAGAATTAACAAATGCCAACCTCATAGGCGCAGATTTTAGCTATGCTGATTTACGTCAAACGCGACTTGGTAAAACTAATCTTAGCCAAGCTTGCTTACGAAAAGCAGACTTGAGTGAATCTATCCTTTGGGGTATAGATTTGAGTGAAGCAGACTTATATCGTGCTGTTCTCCGAGAAGCTGATTTAACGGGTGGAAAACTAGTCAACACACGCTTACAAGAAACAAATTTAATCAAAGCTAGTTTATGTGGTGCTAATTTGCATGGTGCAAACTTATCTGGTTCTCTGTTATTTCAAGCAGACTTACGCCCCAGTTCTGACCAGCGTACAGATTTAGGATATGCAGTTTTGACTGGGGCAGATTTGAGTTATGCTGATCTCAGAGCTGTTTCCTTGCATCACGCCAACTTAAATAAAGCAAAATTATGTCGCGCTAATCTCTCTAAAACAATACTGTGGGGGAACTTAGCGGCGGATTTAAGTGGGGCTAATCTACAATGCGCTTGTTTCTGTAAACATTACTTGTATAAGCTTACAAATTCACTACTCAGTAATATTAAATATCAACTTAATAAATGAATACTTATTAAGTACGTATACTTAATATTTTAATTGCTATATAGTTAATTAGCGGTCTATCACTTCAACACTTCATCAGTATTGCTACTCATCATTTGTGAATGATGCAGTTCCTTTCCAATACCACGACTACGATCAGGTAGTTTTGACATTAATTTGTTAGGGTTAGATTAACAAATCAATGAACAGTCATCAGTAAATAGCTAAAAACTGCTAATCGGATAACTGTTTTAATTAACATCATCAATGGCTTAAGTTTTCATATCACCTAGATGAAAGATCCAAGGTGAATATTATGCAATAAGGTGATAATTATCTTCTCACATTCAGTAAAACTAAAAATTGATTTTTAGGCTAATAACTAACAACTACCTAGAAAAAAGATATCAAATGGGTTTTATAGAAGGATGGCAATCTGGCTGATGATAAAAATCACTGTTTAGGCGTAGTGAAATCTAGGTATTGCGCTAAAAAAAGATTTTGGTGCTACTAATAATCTGTCAAATTCATTTTGACGGTTAGAAAGACGCGATAAATCGCCGTCTCTACAGGGAATTTATCCATCAATTATTTATTGACAGACTACTAGTCTGGCTATGGGTAAATGAATTTTACAAGCAGCAAATTTACTGAACATTTTCGAAAGATAACTAGGTATGATTGCAAATTCTATTCATGCTGAACACGGAGGCAAAAAATTTCAGGGATTTGGAGAAGACATCGTATTGAAGGGCAACTATAGATATATCTCAATTTCCTATCCAGGTATAATTCAATTGATATCAGGCTATTAACATGATGATAATCAAGGTATAATTTTGTTGAAACGCGATCGCGTTTGTATTTTTAACTTATGAGTCATTGCTCTCCCCTGACAATTCTACTAATTGATGATTGCCCCAGAGATCGGGAAGCATATTGTCGTTTTTTGAAGCAGGACAGGCTGTATATCTATCGTATTGGGGAGTTTGATACAGCAGCGCAGTCCATGAAATGGTGTCAACAGGAGATGCCAGATATAATTTTGCTGGATTTTGAATCGCCTGATGGGGATGGACTGAAGTTTATTCAGCAATTTCGGGAATGCCATAGCAATACCCAAGCTGCTGTGATTCTGCTGGCAGCAGGACAAGGGGATGAAATCATCGCTGTCCGTGCTATGAAAAGTGGTGTCCAAGATTATTTGCTTAAAGATAAACTCACAGCTGAAGTTCTTCAAGGTGCAATTCATCATGCCGTTGAACGGATACAGCTAACTCGACAGCTTGAACAAAGTCGGGAACAACAACAACTGATTGCCGCGATCGCCATTCAACAGGAAAGTAGATATCAGCAAGCACAGGCAGAGCTGGCAAAATGCCAATGGATAGAAGCATCTCTCAGAAGTGTTTTAGCGATCTGTTCTGATCGCGTCATTAAGTCAGATAAAGACGGTAATCCCATCCACATAGTTGATATCTGCGACGAGTTTCTCTACGATACGCTACGTGAACGCTTACAAGCTGAACAGAAACTCATTCACAACATAGATTTGCGAGAAGCAATTTTTAACGAATCTGCTGATGCCATCTTTTTGGTTGATCCACAAACGCTGCTCACCCTGGATTGTAATCGGCGGGCAGTAGAACTGTTTGAGGCGGCTGACAAAACTGAATTGATCGAGATTAATGGGCAGAAACTCCAGCGCCATCCATTCACCGCCAGCGAAACAGATGCGATCTTGACAGATATGCAGTCAAAAGGTGTCTGGAGTCAAGAGATTGAATATGTTACTCTTAAAGGTCAGATTTTTTGGGGAAACATAGCAGCTAAACCCATTACTGTAGCCGGACGTACCATGAATCTAGTCCGGGTAACTGATATTACAAAACACAAACAAGCCGAGGCACAACTGCGGCAGACGAATGAGCAACTTGCTAACACCAACGTGGAACTTGCCCGTGTGACTCGCCTGAAAGACGAATTTCTCGCAAACATGAGCCATGAACTGCGAACACCTCTTAATGCAATTTTGGGGATGTCAGAGGGTTTACAAGAAGGTGTGTTTGGCTCCATTAATGAAAGACAAGTAAAAGCGATCGCCACTATTGAGCGCAGTGGTAGACATTTACTAGAGCTAATCAACGATATTCTAGACTTGTCTAAAATCGAATCTGGCAAATTAGAATTGCAATGGAGTGATGTTTCTGTCAGAAGCCTCTGTGATGCCAGCCTAGTCTTTGTCAAACAGATGGCTTTGAAAAAAAATATTCGTCTTAATATTCATATTGCTGAGAATATTGACAGCATCCAAGTAGACGATCGCCGCCTGCGTCAAGTACTGATCAACCTGTTGAACAACGCTGTCAAGTTCACACCAGAAGGGGGATCTGTAACCCTAGAAGTCCGGCTAGAAGAAACAGGAGAGCATGGCAGCAAAGGAACAGGGGGAGTAAATTTTCCCTTGTCGCCCTCATTTGCCTCATCTTCCCCAAATCTTTGCTTCTATATTAATGACACCGGCATCGGTATTGCTCCTGAAGAAATTGGCAAGCTGTTTCAGCCCTTCATCCAGCTTGATAGCAGCCTCAACCGCCAGTACAGTGGCACTGGTCTGGGTTTGGCGCTAGTACAGCAGATTATTACCCTACATGGAGGAACAGTCTTAGTTAGCAGTGAAGTTGGCCAGGGAAGTTGCTTCACCATCCGCATTCCCTACCGTACTAATTTGCAAACAATACAAGCAACTAATTTATTGCCTAGTTATTGCTTACTTGCTGAGAATGCTCAAGTTTTGATTATCGAAGATTCTGTTGTGGCAGCTGACCAAATTACTCGCTACTTGAGCGAAATGGGAATGGAAACCATCACCTATTCCAAAGGTGAAGGAGCCGTAGAAGAAGTGCTGCGCGTTCAGCCTGGTTTAATTATCCTGGATCTGCAACTACCGAATCTATCGGGTTGGGAGGTACTAAATCAACTCAAGACCAACCCAAAAACCAAAAATATTCCAGCGATTATTATTTCAGTCGTGGATGAGCGTAGCAAAGGATTGGCTCAGGGAGCGTTTGAATATCTAGTCAAACCAATTACCCGCGCTCAACTCCAGGTAACTATAGAGAAACTGCAACATTTTACTGCTTCTGAGTCGCCAAATTTAACTGTATTGCCAAAAGCCGCGAAAAAACTACCTTTGATTTTGCTAGCAGAAGATAATCAAACAAATATTGATACCATGTCCGGTTATCTTGAAAGTCGAGGGTATCATCTCATTTTGGCAAACAATGGACAACAAGCTATTGACCTAGTTAAAGTTCAACGCCCCGACTTAATTGTGATGGACATTCAAATGCCGGAAATGGATGGGTTAGAAGCAATGCGCCGCATCCGTGACGATTGGCAATTTGTAGATATTCCGATTATTGCACTAACGGCCTTAGCTATGCCTGGCGATCGCGAAACTTGTTTAGCCGCTGGAGCCAACGAATATCTTACCAAACCCGTCAAACTCAAGCAGCTTGCACTCACCATTCAACAAGTTTTAGCAAGATAGCAGAAATTTTTAATGAATACTCAACCTTCTATTTTAGTGATCGATGATGAACCCGATAACTTCGATGTTGTTGAAACCTTGTTGGATAATGAAAACTACGAGCTACACTATGCTTCTAGTGGTCAACAAGCTCTGAATCGTCTCAACAGTCTTCAGCCCGATCTGATTTTGCTGGATGTGATGATGCCTGGTCTAGATGGAATGGAAGTATGCCAACGCATCAAAGCTGATCCACAATGGCAGATAGTGCCGATTATTATGGTGACAGCATTAACTGCTAAAGAAGATTTGGCTCGATGTCTCGCAACGGGCGCAGATGACTTCATTAGTAAACCCATCAACGGCGTGGAATTACGAGCCAGGGTTAATTCCATGTTGCGGATTAAGCAGCAGTACGACAGCCTGCAAGTTTTGCTTCAACTGCGAGAAGATATGGCAAACATGATTGTCCACGATCTCCGAAATTCTCTTACCAGTATTGTCCTCGCGGCTGAAATTCTCCGATTTTGCAATTTGTCACCCGAACAGCAACAAGGTAAGGTTGATCAAATTTTATTTGCAGGACAACAGCTACAATCATTGATTAATAGTTTGCTGATCATGGCAAAGCTAGAATCTGGAAAAATGCTTCTCAACTACACAGAAGTAGACCTTTATTTACTCTGTATGTCAGCATTAGCAGATTTTGAAGCGATCGCTACCCAAAAGAACCTGCTTTTGATAGGTGAATTACCTGAACCTGGTGGCATTGTGAAAGTAGATGTAACAATCTTTCGTCGAGTTCTAGATAATTTGCTCTCTAATGCTATTAAGTTCTCCCCATCTAACTCTCAAGTTACCCTACGGGGAGAGTATTTGGCAGCAGGTGGTGCGAAAGTGCAAGTTGCTGATGCAGGCCCTGGAATCCCTGAAGACGTAAGAAAAATCATATTCGATAAATATGAAGTTGCAAGTCGGATACCAGATATTTCGCAAATTGGTTTAGGATTGGCTTTCTGCAAAATGGCAGTCGAGGCACATTCCGGTACAATTACCATCGAAGATAATCATCCAAATGGTAGTGTTTTTACTGTATTTACTCAAAAATAAATTATTAACTCCAAAATTGCTGCATCTAGTCAGATTTTCAATAGGTACTCCTTTTAACTATTAATCAAGTATTTTGTGAGATTAATGTATTATTTTAGTACTATAGGAATCCGGTTTGATTTCTGTTCACGCAGCGTGACGTAGCTATATTTACTTGCGTGGGCAGGGAACAGGGAATAGGAAAGAAGGAATAGATCCATACTGAACTGAATCTTGTTCAAAAATCAAAGTGGGTTGCTATAGCGATAACTCAACTACGCTATTATGAAATTTAATAACTAATTAGTTATTAAAAAAATATTGTACCGACTATTAAATCTCCCTATGCCAAAAACTAAGCCACACAAGTCCGATCCAGCTGTTCTTGTGGCAGTTGCTGACTACTTCAAGGTTTTATCAGAGGCAAGTCGGCTACAGATTTTAGCCAGTCTAAAATCAGGGCCAATGAATGTGATGGAAATTGCCGAGGTTACTAACTTAGGTCAGGCAAATCTATCTAAGCATCTGAAAGTATTAACTCAAGCAGGGATTCTATCTCGTCAGCCCAAAGGCACGAGTGCCTATTACGAGATTGCCGAACCAATGATTTTTGAGCTTTGTGAGTTAGCGTGCGATCGCATTAGTGAACGCGTGCAACAGCAGGCTGAAAGCTTGAAAGTACTTCGAAGCAAAACAGCAGTTTTTTAAAAAATACCTGATGCCTTAATTGGGTAAAAAAATGCCCTCCTAGCTGCTGGTAATTAGGGGCATAATCGTTGTGCCCCTACAAATGATTCATATTCCCTTTAATCTTCGTCAAGGGCTGGGAAAGCTTCTTCAATCTGCCACAACTTATCTTTGTTTTCAACAAACCAAATACGAGTTTCGGGAGTTAATTTACTCCAAATGACTTCAACAGGGATGTGAGGAGATGCATATTGGTACTCCTGACCAAGTGACTTGAGATTGTCTGCCACATCGTGGGGAATTCCGAATTGTTCCCAGTCAACTGTTATATGTCTTCCCGAAACTCCGGCTGTAGGGTCGAAAATCAATTGTGCTGATCTGACTAAATCAGCAAAGTGTTTCGGTTTGAGTTTGGTGATCTCTTGAAGTTGGAGTGATTCGTTATGCTCTTGAGACATTATCGCCGCAGTGGTAAAGATTAGTGGTGTTTGAACTTACTGGCAGAGATTTTGATCCCAATATTTTTACTTTAGCGCAGAGCCGCTAACTTGATCTTGATTTCATCAGACACTGAATTTTCAGACCATCTAGAAAGAAACAATGCGATAGCTGTGCCAACGTCAAGGAAGAACGTACTCATAGCTGTATAATTTGCAGCATTTTTTCATGTCGGGTGGCAATGCAGTGAAATTACCACTGCTTATGTCTCGTTTTTGGGCACGGTATTTAGGTTATAAAGATAGTTACTTTAAAGCTTTTAAAATTTTTCGCTAATGTGTAGAGGCTAGATTCTTTACTGCAATAGCAAATAATAATTACCAAGCCGCACCACACAATTAAGTATGGCTACGCCACACTGCACGAACACGAATTAAAACGGATTTATCTAAAACAGAAAACTATTGCTATATCTATTGCCGTTTAGCTTAGGTCAATGCCAAAATATAAATACATTTTTTGTAGTAAAACAATAGTAAAAAACTATGAGCATGAACGTAAAATTACTAGAATTATCTGGGATTTTAGATGGTGTTAGAGGTAATGAGCTGCGTCGTGAAGTTAGCGACATTCTGGCAAATGGAGCCGATATCTTGTTACTTGATATGAAAGAGGTAAAGTTTATCGATAGCTCTGGTTTAGGTGCTTTAGTCTCAGCAATGCAAATGGCCCGAAATGCTAATACTAAACTTTTTGTTTGTTCGATCAGCGATCAAGTCAGAATGTTGTTTGAATTGACTAAAATGGATAGAATTTTTCAAACCTTCGCTGACCAAGATGAATTCAATCGCCAAGTATTGGCAACACAGTGAGTTCCTTGACTAGCCTAAATTGGAATCTGCACACTTGACTGTACTAGCCAAAATTAACTTTTACCAAAGAGAAGTCATCATCAAGATTATCTTGAGCATTCAAGATAAGAATATTCGCTAATAGTTCATTTAGAACACAGGGGCCTTTTAGACTATATTTAGTTAGTAAGTCAATGAAAGCATCAATACCCCAAATTTTCCCATCTGACTGATTAATTTCATAAACACCATCACTAAAAATGTATAAAATACTGTTCTCTTCGATCTGAAAAATAGCATCTTCAAACTGGACATCAGGTAAAAAGCCAATTGGTAGATCCAAAGAACTGAGCTGTTTAACTCGGATGTTTGTTGTAGAGGCATTTGATAACAGTAAAGCTGGTGGATGTCCGGCACTAGCATAAATAAGTTGACGTTTAAAACGGTGATAAACTCCATACCAGATTGTGAAGTATTTATCACCGTGCTTCGTCATTTGAAAGGCGTGATTGAGTGCTTTCAGGACTTCACTGGGTTGACAAAAGTTGGTGTTTGGTAGAGATTGCGATCGCAAAACATTCAGCACGGATACAGATAAGAGGGCTGAACCCACGCCATGACCTGATACATCCAACAAATAAATTGCCAAATTATCCTCGTCAATCCAATAATGATCAAAGCAATCACCTCCTAGCTGTGCTGAGGGAATAAACAGATTTTCTGTAGTTACTGCTCCTACAAGCGGTAAGGGTAAGAGCGATCGCACATAATCAGCAGCCTCAGCTAATTCTGCCTCCAAAATTTGCTTTTGGGTTTGTAAATCTTGATTTAGTATCTCCAAAACTTCTTTTTGACTTTGTAAATCCTGATTTAACTGGTGTAATCTTAGTCCTGCTCTTACCCGCGCTTTCAATTCATTCATCTCTATTGGTTTAGAGATAAACTCATCTGCTCCAGCGTCAAGTCCTCTAACTCGATCTTCCTCCTCTCCTCGAGCTGCTCCCCTAGCCGTCAATAGAATAAAAAAAGTGGTTGCTAACTCTGGATCTGTTCTAATTCGACGACACACTTCTAGCCCATCTACCTCGGACATCATCCAGTCACAGATAATCAGAGCAGGATGTAGTAATTGTGCTTGTCTAATTCCTTCCTCGCCATTTTTGGCGACACTAGTATCATAACCTTGATTTTGGAGTGTTTTTTTCAGTACTGTTCGCACTATAGGGTCATCATCAATAACCAAAATTTTAAACATAAATTAAAGTTTACTAAGTAAATTGAAGAAGAATTTAGAAGTCAGAATGGGCTACGTGTAGCGTAGCGTCCCGCAGGCTTGACGCTCTGCTATCCGCTCTTTCCGTCAGAATTCAGAATGAATTCTGCTTCGCTTAAAAGGAAGTAATTGCTCTAATTCAACTTATATGCAATTTAGTTTTAAATGTATAGTGAAAATACTCAAATTAAATAAATTAAATACGAATAGGATCGTCTCAAAATATTTTATTGGTTAAGAAGTGAAAAATAAAATTTATCTAAAAGTCAATACAGACCTGACAGCATCGCCTCAAGTATTATTTTGGTTCGATCAGATGAATCACCCGCCTATTTCTAACAAAGAAATTTGGTGGCAATGTCAAACACTGTTGATGGAAGGCTTTACTAACATTGTTGAACATGCACACAAAAACTTACCTATTGAAACTCCTATTGAAATAGAAGCTATACGGGTAAATAAATATATAGAAATTCGTATTTGGTCTCAAGGTGAGCCATTTGACTTAGAGCAGAAATTGCGGCAAATATCTGAATTTGATGAGAATGAGCAAGACCGGGGGCGGGGTTTAAAAATTATGTCTGCCATTGCCGACAAATTGAGTTATGAGCCAACAGCAGACAATCGTTACTGTTTATTTATTAGTAAATATTATTAATTCTCTTATCTAAGCTTTACTAGCTGTTAGCTTAATTATTAACCATAAGCAAAAACATCCTAAAGTGCTTTCTACAGAGAGACTAAATGTTTTACCAACCTTTCCAATAATCCCCCAATCAAGGCAGATAGTTATCGATTTGATTCGGTCGCTGTTAAAGAAAGAATTAACGCTTGAAATTGACGTGGTATTTTTATACAAGAACTATCTCGTGATTAAAAACTCTTGGATACATTTAACAAACTCTTCTAACTCTGAGATTAAGTGAGTAGTACCTCGACGTTCTTGATTGTGAGCTAATTGTTCTAACTTTTGTGCTGCTAAATGCATGGTTGTAGCTCCAATATTGGCACTAGCACCTTTAATTTGATGGGTTTGGAGCGCTAGTTGCTCATAGTCACTATCTGCGATCGCTATTTTAATGATCTCTAAACGAGGTTGCATATCTTCAACAAATATTTGCAGTAGTTCCAATTCAAATTCTAGGTTGTTTTCCGAGAGCTGATGCAAGCGTTCCCAATCAATTGGGAGGTCAACTGAACCTATATCTGTTGTAGAAACTTTCTGCTCTAAAACATATATTTCTTTTGCCTGGAATATCACACTTCCCCAACGCTGTAGCGCCGCCGCTAATTTTTCTTTGATTACTGGCTTACTGAGATAATCGTCCATTCCTGCATCTATACACATCTGTTGATCTTCTTTCATCGCATTAGCCGTCATCGCAATTACTACAGGGCGACGACTATTGACAAAGCTGCTTTCTTGCCAACGACGAATTTCTTTTGTAGTTTCTAAACCATCGAGAACAGGCATTTGGCAATCCATCAAAATTAAATCGTAGGGGATTTTTTCTAATAGCTGCAAAACTTCTTTCCCATTACCAGCAACATCAGCGCTATAACCTAGGCTTTGGAGTTGCTTCAAAGCAACTTTCTGATTCACCAGATTATCTTCGGCTAAGAGAATTCTTAATTTATGGAAGTCACGAGCCAGGAAGCGGGAGCTAGGAGAATGAGCGTTGCTGTTGTTTTCGTAATCTTTTAGTTTGAACTCTTGACTTCTAACTTCTGTCTCCTCCTTTATCTGCGTTCCTAAGATAGTCATGATGGTATCGAGGAGTCGAGATGGCTTAACAGGTTTGACCAAATAAGCCGCAAATCCTATTTTTAGCGCTCGTTGGATTTCATCGCGTTGATTAGTAGAGGTAAGCATAATCAAAGGTAGCCCAGCGATCGCTGAATTTGCTTTAATTTGCTCTCCCAAGGTCATGCCATCTATTTCTGGCATCTGCATATCAATCACAGCAATGTCATAGAGATTTTTTTGCTTGGCAGCCTCCTCAATAGCTTTGAGGGCAATAGTAGCCGAAGCAGCCTGATCTACTAACATTCCCCAACGCGTAGCTTGATGGTGGATAATTTTGCGATTAGTAGCATTGTCATCCACCACTAACAAGCGCCGATTAGTCAGAAGTTCGCGTTCGCTTTCTGAGGAAATAGGGTGAAATTGCTGGGCAAGAGTTACTTCAAACCAAAATTTAGATCCTTTACCCAATCGACTTTCTACGCCAATTTCTCCTCCCATCAAGCTTACCAGTTGCTTGCAGATGGCTAATCCCAAACCTGTGCCGCCATACTTGCGGGTGGTGGAAGCATCTACTTGGGTGAATGGGGTAAAGAGTTTGCATTGGTCTTCAGAGGTAATGCCAAGACCGGTATCTGTGATGGCAAAATAAATGGTGGCTGTAGTAGAGGAAAGCGATCGCAATTCTGCTCGGACTACTACCTCTCCATTGCTGGTGAACTTGATCGCATTGCTGATCAGGTTCATCAGAATTTGCCGCAGGCGGCCAGCATCACCTTGGAGTTGGGTGGGAACGTTGGGATAGATTAACGCTGCAATTTCTAATCCTTTATTATGGGCTGAGGGAGCTAATAATTCCAACACTTCTTCTAGACAGGAAGATAAGTCAAAATCTAGAGTTTCTAGTGCCATTTCCCCAGCCTCAAGTTTGGACAAATCCAAAATTTCATTGATGAGGCTTAAAAGAGCATCTCCACTAATGCGAATAGTTTCGATAAAATCCTGTTGCTCTGAGTTTAGGGGAGTTTCTAACATTAAGCCTGTCATCCCCAACACAGCATTCATTGGAGTCCGAATTTCATGACTCATGTTTGCTAAAAAAGCACTTTTGGTTTTAGAAGCTAATTCAGCTTGATGACGAGCAACTTCAAGTTCTCTTCGCTGTTGAGTTTCTGCATATAACATTTGGGCTTGAGCTAAGGCAATACCTACTTGATCGGCTATTTGTCGTAAAAGATGAGTTTCAAAGCTAGACCACTGGCGGGAACTGCCACACTGATGGACAATCAACAAACCGCAGAGTTCTTCTTTGACAAGAATAGGTATGACTAAATTGGATTTGACCCCAAATTGTTGCAGTAATTCTATATGCCTTTTTTGAATTTCCACTATATCAAAGTCAGCAAGCTCTAGATTCCGTTTTTGACGATATTGCTGTAGATAGTACTGTTGTGTATATTCCGCTTGAAAATAAGAATCAGTGAGCTTATTCTCTTTAATTGTTAACCAGCCAGAAACTACTGCCTCAACCACAGTACTTCCAGATCCATCTGTCAAAGGTTGATAAATCAAAACTCGATCACTATGGAGAATTTTTTGTACCTCCGTAACACTGACTTGGAGAATTTCTTGGATTTTCAAAGACTGACGAATCTTAAGGGTGATTTCAGTAAATAGTTGCGATCGCAAATTTTGGCGTTGGAGTTCTTCTTCTGCCTGCTTGCGCTCAATAAACTGCCCTACTTGCTCACCAATAGAATTCATGACTTTTGCCAAATCTGGGTCAGGTTGCTGGATTTCATGGCTAAAGCAGGTAATGACACCAAGGATGTTTTTACCACTATGGATCGGAAAACCAAAAGCTCCGTGCAGTTCTGCTTGGACAGCGATTTGAGAGCGGATGAAATCTTTGTCTTTAACTACATCAACAATCCAAACAGGTTCAGCACTCTCCCAGACACGACCAGGCAGGCCAATTCCTGGTGCAAAGGTGGTCTGCTGACTAAGGATCTCAAATTCTTGCATTCCTGAAGATATTTTATACCATGAATTCAGTAAACTTAGTAGATTCACTCGCTGATTTACCATCCAAATTTCACTTAGATCCCATTCCAAACTCTCGCAGATTCCTTGCAGGATTTGGGGCATAGCTTCACTGATTGTAGTTGACTCTGCTAAGACGCGCGTTGTAGAGTACTGGGCTTTGAGGTGCTGTTCTGCTCGTTTGCGTAACCGAAGCTCGTCGTAGGCATCGCTAATGTCAATACCTGTAGCAACAATGTATTCAACGCAACCCTCATCATCTTTCAAAATAGCATTAGCCCATGAAATTAGCCGCAGACTGCCATCCTTTGCTACCCAATAATTTTCATATTCTTTGGGCGCTTCACCAGTTCGCAACTGTTCAAAAACTGCTTTAACTGGTTCTACCTGTTCAGGAATGAGAAACAGGTTCCAGAAATGCCTTCCTCTCACCTCATCAAATGAGTAACCAGTTGTTTGTTCACAAGCTTGATTGAAGCGAACGATTTGCCCTTGTGTATCCAGAACTATTACCAAAGCACTAGCTGTATCAAGAACTGCTGAAATAAAGTTGCGTTCTTGGTTTAGCGTTTCCTCTGTTAATTTACGTTCTTTTACCTCACGATAAATGAAGTAGTAGACTATAGCCAGAGTTATAAAACTTAGGCAAATAGCGATCGCAAGTGTCAAAACTGTGTTGTTTGCACTGGTTTTTGCTTCTTGTGACTGCTGTTGAAGCAACCTTTTATCCTCATTTTCGATCTCATGGATGACCTTGCGGATATCATCCATAATATATTTCCCCTGATTTGTCTGGATTACCTGCAACGCTGCCTCGAATCCCTGATTTTGACGCAGGTATATAGTCTGCTTGAGTATGGCAAATTTTGCAGCTATCAGAGATCCAAGGGCGGCAAACTGCTTTTGTTGGCTAGGTTGATCTGCGATTAAATCCTTCAGTTCTACAATTTTTTGATCGATGTTTGCAACTACTGCTTGATAAGGTTCCAGATAACTTTCTTGTCCAGTCAGGATATAACCGCGTTGTCCAGTTTCAGCATCCTTTATCTCGGACAGTAATTCTTCTAGCTTATTGATTTTATCTTGGGTTTTTTGTACCTGATTACTAGCATCAATCAATATGCGTGTATTTTGATAAGAAATCATGCCAATCAAAACTAAAATTGCCGATGCTAACCCAAAACCTCCGGCTACTGTTTTAAAAAATTGTTTGCGTCTCTTGTGTGCCTGTTTGCGTGTATGAGTGACCAATACCAAACTTGCTAAGTTACGCCGCATTTCTAATTGCTTGATTACCTGGCGACCGATAATTCGCAATGCTTCAACTTGTTCTGGAGAGAGGTTTCTTGGTACACGGTCAATTACACAAAGTGTTCCTAGTGCATATCCTTCAGGGTTAGTTAGCGGTACACCAGCATAAAATCGAATATCCGGGTCAGAAGTGACTAGCGGGTTTGTCGCAAACCTTTCGTCTTGTGTGGCATCAGGCACAACAAAAACTTCCGGTTGCATAATAGCATGGGCGCAGAATGCCAAATCTCGCGGTGTTTCTGGGGCTTCCATTCCAACTTTGGATTTGAACCACTGGCGATCGCTATCAATTAAACTGATTAAGGCAATAGGAGTGCCACAAATATATGAGGCTAAATGGGTGAGATCGTCAAAGGCAGCTTCCGAATGAGTATCGAGGATCTTATACTCCAAAAGAGATTCGATTCGCTGTATTTCGTTATCAGGTAATGGTGCTTTCATTCTTCAGCCTTATCAGTGACTACTAAAATTTGACTCGCAACTGTCCTGTCAAGGAATTACCACCGTAAGCACTTCCCCCGGTTTCTTGATTTCGGACATTACTAAAGCTATAGCCAAGGTCTGCCTCTATATTTGGTGAAACCTTTACCGTACAGCGTGTTTGATAGGTATTGGCGTTATCAAATTCTCCTTTAAGTCGCTGCTGTCCTAAGTTGGCAGCGAGGCGACAGCGTAAGAAATTAGCAATATCTCCTTCCCAAGCCACCTCAGCGTTGTAAACCAGAAAATCTGGTGGGGAAAAATAGCCACTTGTGCGTTCTAAATCGCGATTGAAACTCAAATTGAATAAGTTAGCTGCCAGAGAAAACTGTCCGAACTTGCGTTCTAGCCGACTAAATGACTGCACCTCGGAATTACCATCGTTGTAACTACCTAAACGCAATGATGAAAACAAGCTGGTGTTACCGTCAATTTGCCAGTATAAATCAGGCCCAAATCGCCAAGCAGTAATTTGATTTGCTAAAGTTCGGGCATTGGATTTATAAGGGCCTTGTTCTAAATTACCTGATAGTACTACTACCGATAGCAATCGACCTGATGACGAAACTTGCGGTGGCGAAATGGGAGCCTCCACCTTAGCATTGAGATTGATAGCTGTAGGTAAACGATTGAAGACATCGACTCCGGCTGCTGTTTGCAGAGTCACTTGACCAATTTTTCCTTGCCATCCAACTTGCAAGGGAAAATTCGTAATTGATTCAACACCGCGTTGTTCAAATAAGTTAAAACCTGTTTTCACAAATATTTTATTGCCATTACTCAATCGAAACTGAACCGTTGGTTCAAAAAAGAAATTGGTTTGGCCAAAGTTATCTGTGTCATAGCGATAGTCCGTATGAATGCTTTCCAAAACTGCATTCGGCGTTCTTGGTTCGGTGGAAGTTTTTGGTGGACTAGAATTCTGCGGGAGTTCGGGTAGCGCTGGCCGTAATTGCAAATCAGGATTGAAGTTTTCGGGTGCCGCCATCAAAATAGGTGTTGGCTCAGGATTTACTTTGGTGACTCCCTCAATCAATTCTGAAGGTGATTTCCAGGTCTGATGTGCTTGGGTAGCTTGTAACTTAGCTTCTGATAATGTCCAAATACCTACGCTACAGATTACTCCCAATTGAATCTGTAGGCATCTCCAAATCAACCCAGTGTACGAACTATGTCGAGAAATAAAGAAATAAAGTATAAAATTATCTGCCATAGGTCAATACTATAGTTGTAAATAAAAAACTTGCTGCCAAAGAGTTTTCTGGCTGCTAGCTCATGTATTCAGCTTGGAATTATGATGCCCAAAATATATGCTTGTTAAGACATGGCAAAGAAAAAAGGTATTAATTTTATATACCTGCCCCTTGACTGTCTAATTAGTATTTTTTGCAAGAGCATCTTGCAATTTTTAATTAATAATTTTTAATTGGAGCGTACTCTTAGATAGAAGCAAGCTAGCAAGAGCGTCTCGTAGAGAAGCGACTTGACCGCTCAATGACCCAGGCAGCAACGAGAATAAACTCAGATTGCCCTCAATACTTGTCGGTTAAGGAGAAAAGGGGAATGGCAAAGGGGAAAGAAAAACCTTTAATCCAAACCCAGCAACCTTTTCCCCAAACCAAATTTCAGTTTAAAATCCAAAACCCAAGCAGTATTAGGTTCTATAAATAGCTATGCCCCACTATTAGGAGTATGTTCTGAGAAAAGTTTAAGGGAACAAGGGTAAGGGATGAATTTAAACCCTTACCCTTTTCCTTTAACCGAGAAGTATTGCCTTGAGTCCTATTGGTAATTCAAGATAGTTAGCAGATTTTTGAGATTAGGCGGGATATTCAGGTGAATAGTTACTGTGATTTTGACCCACTACCAACTGTTGTTTTTGAGTCTGCTGTTGCCATTTCAGAGTTTTTAGTATTGTCAACCTCAAGAGATCGGAGTAATTCTCGAATTACGTCTGTTGCTGGTCTTCCTGTCAAAGCACAGTAGTGTTCAAGTTTCTTCATTTCCTCAGCGGTGAGATTTACTGTTAGCCGTTTAACAGCCCATTTTTTATTCATAATCCTCTGTTTTCTTTCAAGTTTTGCTTTTTGTCGAACTCATCAAGCCATTATGATTGTTCCCGTAGTGCATAGCCTACACCACGGACTGTATGAATCAAACGCTTTTCATTATTCTCTTCCAATTTGAGTCGCAGATAACGAATATATACTTCAATAATATTAGAATCACCCATGAAATCGTAACCCCAAACTTTCTCTAAAATTTGATCTCTAGTAAACACCTGACGGGGATGTGAGAGGAGATATTCTAATAAGTCAAACTCTTTTGCTGTTAACTCAATGGTTCGTTTTTCCCGAAAAACTTCACGGGTGCGGCGATTTAAGCTTAAATCTTCAAATTGCAGCAAATCTTCGGCTGTTTCTTGCGTGCGGCGCAGATGGGCGCGAATTCTAGCTAGTAATTCCTCAATGCTGAAGGGCTTAACTACATAATCATCGGCTCCCGCATCTAATCCGGCGACGCGATCGCTCACTTCATCTTTTGCTGTCAATAAAATTACTGGTACTGTACTACCTGTTGCTCGCAAACGGCGACAAATTTCTAAACCTGTTAAACCTGGTAACATCCAATCTAGAATCGCTAAATCTGGCGATGAGTCTCGCGCTAGGGTAAGACCGGCAATCCCATCATGAGCTACACTTACTTTGTATCCTTCGCTACTTAGTTCTAATTCGACAAATCGTGCTAGTTTGACTTCATCTTCCACCAAAAGGATATGTGCTGTCATAAGTTTGCTCCTGCTGCCTCCTCTGTCTTCTTTTCTGTTTATCAGCACTGAGGGATATTTTGAATAATGTGACAAATTGTATCTTCATACTGGTCGCCGATATTCTTCCAGCCTGAAAGTAATCCCTTTATTTCAGATCGCAAAGTTAACAACTGATCGATTTGGCGATCAATTTGCAAAAGCTTGTCCTGGAGCTTTTCTTTGATTTCACCACAGGGAGCTTGCCCTTGGTCATAGACCTGAAGAATATTTCCAATCTCCTCTAAGCTCAGACCAAGATTTTGTGCCCTTTTAATGAAGGCTAGACGAGTCAGCACATCCAATGAAAACTGGCGGAAGCCTCCCTCTGTTCGTCTTGATGATTTGATTAAACCTAAACTCTCGTAATAGCGAATTGTCCTGATAGGGATTCCGCTTATATCTGTTACCTGACCAATTAAAAGCAGTTTTGTCTCCTGAGTTAACACGGCAGATTTTCCCAAATATTGTAATTATTATTACATATTTATACTAACTTCTGAATTCAGATGAGAGTTTAGCCAAATCTTGGTGCCAGTAGTTGAAATTTTTATTTAATTAGAGATATTACTAAGTTTTGATTTTTCAGATATCTATTCATAATAGATATTGGCTGATACCATCTAATAATTAATTAGTATAGTTTTAACATTTTTAATCTAATTTACTCAATATTTTACTCCTCGAATTTTATCTATTTGTTGAGTTACTATTTCTCATGGTACTGAAAGTAACTGTTTTTTTTTAGTTCGCATGTTACTTCTAGATCAACTGCTTCACCTCAAGTGAAACCATAAAAATGAATCTCAACTCGCAGACTTCTAGCTCAACCCGTAAACCTAAAACTTTCAATAATCCAGAACGTTTTATTGAAGGATGGTATTGGGTAATACCCTCTCGAAATCTGCGGGTGGGTGAAGTAAAACCTGTCACGATTTTGGGCAGAGAACTAGTGATTTACCGTGGTAAGGACAGAAGAGTAACTACCTTTGATGCCTACTGTCCCCACATGGGCGCTCATCTTGCTGAAGGCAAAGTTGAGGGTAATGCACTCCGTTGTTTCTTCCATCACTGGAAGTTTGATGCTGAAGGGATGTGTATTGATATCCCATGTTTAGAGACGCCGCCTTCCCTAAAGTTACAAAGTTGGCCCACTGCTGAAAAGTACGGCATGATTTGGGTTTGGACTGGAGAAATACCACAACAACCCCTACCTTTCATTCCCGAATTAGAACAAAAAGAGTGTGATATCGCTATCCATTCTCACTTTGTGATGAACTGTCATCCCAATGTGGTGATGATTAATGCGATTGATACTCAACATATCAATACAGTCCACAAACTGCCAATAGAAATTATTTTTGAAAGACAGGAACTGAACGAAAATGCAATTATCTTCAGTAACACTACAAACATTAAAGAGAATTCATCTTTCATTAAACTCATCCGTCTTTTCTACAAAAATGCCATAACTTACAGTATTTGCTATTGGTACGGTAGCATTGGCATTGTGACACTTGGCCCCGATTTCTTCCATATCCACACAATGTTTGCAGTTCGCCTCCATGAAGGTGGAAAAACTGAAGGTCAAATCCTGTTAATTACTAAGAAACGTAAAGGATTTTTTGGTTGGCTATCCAATCGAGTTGTGTTATGGCTGACTAAGATTGCAGGTAAATTTTTTCTCATGGGTGACATCAAGATTGTCCAAACAATTAAGTTTGATTTGAAAACTCCAATCAAAGCAGATCAGTCAATCATGCAGTTTATTAACCATGTTGAAAGGCAGCAATCTCTAATGTGGGGGACTTGGCAAGAAGCGCGATTGCGCGATGTAGAAAGCAAGCCTAAGCGTGAGAGATGGCAAGATACAACGAGTAATGACTAATATCATGTCTACATTGACCAAAATTCTGTTGAAGCTTACAAAGCTATAGCTTGACAGAATAATTATTTTATGTGTCAATTAAATGGACATGATATAACAGCTAATAAAAGTTAAAAGTTCAAGAAATTACTTTTAACTTTTAATTTATTTTTACTGGGTTCCTAAATTAATAAAAAGAAGTGGCAAAGCCACTTCCTAATTCCCAGGTAGAACCTAAGTTATGAGTATAACGATTACAAAAATTTGAAATAGTATAAACAAACACCAATTAGCGGAATATCTGTATTTTCCTTGTTTTCTGGGTGAGAAAATCGTAATTTCGATGCGCTAAATAACTGTATATTTACATAAGTCTTATGATTATAATGCAGACTCAAATGTAAGTTTTTCTACTGCATAGGCAGCGCGATCGCTATCAAACAGTATATTTACTATAGCCTTTGTATCTTTGAGCGTGACAGGTAAATCTGCATTTACGCTAATGAGTAAGGGATAACCGTTGGTAAAGCTTTGGTTCGTCATACGGTGGGTGAAGAATGCGATCGCATTTTCCTAAAACTTACCCGATGCCAACTGCGATCGCAATTCCTCTCTAACTGCTTAGATGCAATTATACGCATCTTGACTCAATTCTTAATTGGCACATCCCGATATTTTATTAACTGGCCACAGTAATTTACTAGTTCTAAACTTAGTATAAAACGTCGCCTCCAGATTCTTCCTACACCATAGCAAGCAAACCGATGTTTAGCATACTACTACTGACCTGGGTTCAGCACAACGATAATTTCTGTAAGTGTGATTCCCAAAGGTTTCCAATGGCGATTGCTGGAGGAAAAAGTACTATCCCCAGAAACAGCTTGGTAGTCATTGGCAAACTTTTCGTAAGCATTGGGAGCAGCGTCTACTCGTAAAATCAGTTTGCCTTGATAACGGGATAATTTACTACTATCCAACAAAATCGTACCGCCGTAATCCCACGCCAATCCATAAAGTTTAAAATTACCTAATTTCTTGCGTAACTCGCTCAATGGGGTTCCAACACCAATACCTTCGCGGGTTTTCCAAGCTGAACCCAGGTTACGCACATCTAAAGGTTTAGTACGAGTATTATCACTCCAAACTACTAAGAGCGTAGATGCGGAGCAGCTTGTCGTTAGACATCGCCCCTGATTTAGGTTTACCTGAGTAGCAGCGAAACTCCCTATTCCTTCAGCACCGGAAATGGTTTTATCAACGAGATGGGATGCACCAAACAGCTTCACTAAATCTTGCTTGGTGGTTGTGCGTGTTATTGGTCCCACTCGTTCGCCAGGAACAATCAAGGTGTTTGTTAATAATTGCGATTTAGCAACAGTAATTGGATGATTTATTTTCTGGGGTAGTGCAAAGGCTGGGTTTGCTGAATAGTTTAGTAATAAAGCTAAAGTAGCTGTAGCAATGCCTTTGATTGATGAATTCATCGGTTCTATTCTTGGGTAGTTAAACTATGAGTCAAACGTACTCATAGTTTAACTACTACAATTTACCAACTCCAGATTCCCGATTTTCCAAAAATTTTATTTCATCGCTCTAGTTGCATTTAAAATTGCCAGCAATGCTACTCCAACATCAGCAAAGACAGCTTCCCACATTGTCGCTATACCTAAAATACCCAATCCAATAAACACAGCTTTAATTCCTAAAGCAAAGCCAATATTTTGCCAAACAATTTGCCTTGTTTTTCTGGCGATTTGTATTGCTTCTGCTACCTTTGATGGCGCATCTGTCATGATGACAATATCAGCAGTTTCGATGGCTGCATCTGAACCTAAGCCACCCATTGCCATCCCAACATCGGCTCTGGCAATCACTGGTGCATCATTAATACCATCCCCAACAAAGGCAACTTTACCATGCTTGCCGGCGGTGCTGAGTAATTTCTCAATGGCATTAACTTTTTCTTCTGGTAATAAGTCTGCTTCGTAAGCATCTATGCCTAGCTGTTCAGCAATTCGGGAAGCGATCGCTTGATTATCTCCTGTCAACATTACTGTTCTTTCTACACCCATTCGCTTGAGTGCTTGAATAGCGTGTCTCGCATCTTCTTTGAGTTCATCAGCAATGACAATATACCCAGCGTAAATATTATCCACTGCTAAATGAACAACTGTTCCCTCTAACTGGCAATTATCATGAGCAATATTCTCTTTGTGGAGTAGGCGATCGCTTCCCGCTATCACGACCCTATTTTCAACCTTGGCTCTAATTCCATAGCCTGCAATCTCTTCATAATCTCTCACATCAAATTCATCAATCTTTCTGCCATAAGCCTTAAGGATAGATTGAGCAATGGGATGATTTGAGTGCGATTCTACTTGGGCGGCTAATTGCAGCAATTCTGTTTCATTGTAACCATTTAATGCTACTATTTTTACTACTTTAAATACGCCTTTAGTTAACGTTCCAGTTTTATCAAATACAACTGTGTTGACTGCATTTAGAGTATCTAAAAAAGTAGAGCCTTTAACCAAAATACCCCGTCTAGCTGCACCTCCCACTCCTCCAAAGTAACCTAACGGAATACTGATAACGAGTCCACAGGGACAGGAAATAACTAGCAAAATTAAGGCACGATAAATCCATTCTGAAGAACTTGCACCAGAAATGAATAAAGGAGGTAATAAAGCAACTGCTAGAGATATAAAAACTACTATTGGCGTATAATATCTGGCAAATTTAGTAATAAATTTTTCTGTCTCTGCTTTTTTGCTTTTGGCATTTTGCACCAAGTCTAAAATCTTGGCAATAGCAGAGTCATCAAATAGTTTGGTGACTCTAATGCTGAGAACACCCATTTTATTTATCATCCCAGCCAAAACTATTTCACCTAGCCTCACTGTTCGCGGTACAGATTCTCCAGTTAATGCAGATGTATCAACTTGCGAATTTCCATCTATAATCTCACCATCCAAGGGAATCTTCTCGCCCGGTTTGACGACGATAATATCTCCAATATTTACTGTTTCTGGGCGGACTTTTTTTAGTTCCCCTTCTATTTGGATATTTGCATAGTCTGGGCGGACTTCTAATAAGGCTTTGATGGAACTACGGGAACGACTAACAGCAATATCCTGGAACAATTCGCCAATTTTATAAAATAGCATGACTCCAACAGCTTCGGGCAATTTATGAATTGCGATCGCCCCTAGTGTCGCTACTGTCATCAAAAAAGTTTCATCAAATAATTTACCTTTAAGTATATTGCGTCCAGCCGTTTTTAAAACACTCCATCCACTCAATAAATAGGCAGGGATGAAAAGCAGATATTCACCTATTGAGTAGAATGTATTGTGTAATTGATTTTCAAAAATTACACCAGGCACATATAAACTTAAAATTGCTACCAAAGGCAATATCTCATTTTTTAGATTTAATTCTCCACCGTGATCGTGATTGTGGTCATGGTTATGATTCTCATCATGAGTGTGATTATGATCATGGTTATGATTCTCATGATGGTTGTGTTCACCGTTGCAACAACTTGAAGATTCTGAATGTATTTTCTGCTTCATATTTTGTGTTGAGGCTAGTAAATTACTTGGTATATAAGCCTTTTTTCAAATGTAATAAAAAAAAGAGATTTTTACAAGTTGAACATTTAAGAATGAGAATCTATATCAGATTTATTGTTAAATACTTATGTTATATTTTGGTTCAGATTAAGATTTATAGTTCTGTAAAGATAGCTATATTAGTTATCAATTTTGTAGAATAATCTAAGATATAATTTTTGTTCGTAGTGAGCAATGTATCACTTTGTATAAGATTTTAAAGTCTTGTTCCATAAACTTCAAGCCTGTTTGACTGCTTAATTCTGCTATGACAACTACTTTGCGATCAAACTTGGTAGATATGGAACTTTCTTAAATAACAAGTGTCAAGCTAGCTATTCTTAGGGGAAACCCACTTGAAGTTTGAAAGTGAATCGAATACCCTAAGCTAGTAGACAATTTTCTCAAGGAAATCTATGAATAAAAAAATTCTTCTGAATTTGCTTTCCACTTCCTCAATCTTTGTGTCGATGATGTCTACGCTGGTGGCATTTCATCCTGCCCATGCTAGTGGTGGTAGTATTACACAGCGATTACTGCACACAGAAGACGGTCGTACCTGTATCACTAACCCACATGGTGGAAAAGATTTTGTGTGCATTCGAGATTCAGAGAGAACAAAACCGTATACCTCCACCCGTTCTGCAACTATTGTCACATCAGTATCAGATCAGAATGTTGCCATGTTGAACTTTACTGAAGAGGAAAGTGATGCAGCAATCAAAGTATTTGGATGCGACTGTCCATTATGTATAAATTCTTTGCGTCAGTTGCAGGGTACTGGAAACTTGGTGTACTAAGGTTGAATAGCGCTGATAGCGACTACAACTTCTGTTAAATACATGTGATTAATTACGTATAGAAGATATACGAAACCAAAAAAGCATTTTTAACTACGTACCACTACTATTAAATTTAAATTCATTCTTGGGACAGTTCTTAGGGGCAATTCATGAATTGCCCCTAAAATGTAAATGTCTAGTTTTGCGTAGTCCTGAAAGAAAAAAACGCAAATAAATTATCAAAGACTCTCTGTGCCTAAGAGTGTGCTGTTTATTCCACCACCTCATTTACAGGGAATCTATCAATCAACTGCATTGCCCGATAAGCATTACGCTGGAAAGAGTCTGGCAAATGGGGAACGTGGGGTATTTGTGATAATAAATCCAACGTCCGGCGGAGAATTCTCACCACATCGCCTTCGTCCAAGGTGGTGTTTTCGCAGAGTTCTGTCCACTCCATTCCTAGCGCCCATTGTTCTACTATGGCAATTAACTCAAACTCCAACCATATAGGTAGCGCTACATTATACCGCCGTTGTAGTTGGAACATTTGGCGACGAATTCCCCGCAATTTTGCTAAGGCTTCTGCCACTTCATTACTAAGCTCAAAGTTAACCTTGCTATCTGGACGGGGTGTTTCCATCACCAAACCGGCGGCGGCGGCGGCTAAATGGTGGGGATCTAAGTTGTCCAATTCACCACTAGCGAATACCAAACCCAACCACAATTCATTCTCACCCCGAATGGCGGCAGCAATTCGCCCTAATTGTGTGGGCACTAAGTTATCTAAAGCGCCAAAGTGTTGCAGAATTAAGATTAAATTGAGAAATTCTTCCCAATGACGTTGTGACTGTTGCTCTACTTGCCCTTGCAACTGTTCGAGTTCGGCTTCTAGTTCGACATATTTGGCGCGACGCTTGAAAAGCGTGGCAGCATTGCCTGATTGATGTAAGGGATGAGCTTCTAATTGCTCTTGGACGGCAGCAGTACGACTGATTTGTTCTGCTACTTCTGGTGCCAGATGCAAAGATTCTACCGGATTGGGAATACGTACAGCGATCGCAAAGCTTTCTTCGTTACCACGGCGTGACTGTCCTGGCTTCAAAGGCATCTCTGGGGGTGGTAGTAAATCCGGTGACACTTCAATGCGTGGTAATTCGGCATATAAATCGACTACATCCCCTGTGGTTGCCACATACCAGCGATTATCATGCCCCAAGCATACCAAGTAGGGAGCTTGACCAGAACCAGGCGATTTTCCCACTAACACTGCGGTTACGGGTGAAGACACTGTGATGTTTTTGCCTTTGAGACTCAACAGAGTTCCTGACACTGCAAAGTCTAACATCATCCCTAATTCTTCTTTTCTATCTTCCTGTGCTTGCTCTTGCAGGGTTTTTAATATTTGGCGTTCTACTTTCAAACGTTGCCGCAATTTTTCATAAATAGCCAGTTCATTTTCATCAACGGCGGCGATTTGCTCATGTAGTTGAGCTAATTGTTTTTCCAGTTCGGCAATCTCATCGTATTCTGGTCTTAAATGCAATGTCGCCATGTACTGCCCAAAACTGCGCTCTATCAGTTCCCTGGTTTGTTCTAGGGTGTGGGTTTGCAGCAAGTTGAGTACCATGCCATAACTGGGCGTAAACTGGCTTACCAAGGGATCTGGCTTGGATGTCCCCAAATATGCCGCTTCTTTGGCTCCTTCAAAGGGAGTTTGGACTGTCACCACATGACCTTGTTTATCCATCCCCCGACGGCCTGCTCGTCCCGCCATTTGCAAGAATTCGGAAGCATTTAACAGGCGGTGTCCGGTGTCAGTCCGCTTGGAAAGGGTAGAAATTACCGTTGTCCGAGCGGGCATATTAATTCCCGCGGCCAGTGTTTCCGTGGCGAATACTACTTTAATCAGCCCTTGCTGAAATAGTTCTTCTACCAGTGCTTTCCATGCAGGCAGAATCCCGGCGTGGTGGGCAGCAATTCCCCGGTATAGGGGTGCAATTTGTCCAGAACGCCCGGCTTCAGGATTGCGGGCTAAAAAGTCATCAATCTGTTGCCGCAATATCTGGGACTCTTCGTTATTTACCAGCCATAAATCACCCACTTCCGCCACCGCTTTATCACATCCCCGGCGGCTGAAAATGAAGTAAATCGCAGGTAGCATATCTCGTTGCTCTAACTGGCTCAAGGTATAGATTATGCCAGGAGCTTCCGGTCTACCATTTCTTCCCCTGTCCCTTTCTCCCCCTCTGCCCTTCTTCTTCTGAAGCAGGCGGGGGTTAATTTTGGTTTTGCTATCATTCAACAGGGGAAATAACCCTTTGGGATTGCAAAAGTGAAATTCTAAGGGAACTGGGCGAAAATCAGAGTAAATCAGGTCTGTTGGACCGTGAACGCGATTTAACCAATCGGTGAGTTGATCGCTGTTGGCAACCGTTGCTGAGAGGGCTGCCAGTTGCACTTCCCGGGGACAATAAATGATGGATTCTTCCCAAACTGTACCGCGCTGGCGATCGTTCATGTAGTGGCACTCATCAAGTATCACCGCTTCCACGTCTACTAATGAGATGCCGACTTGCCCGATGGGTGTGCCATAGAGCATATTTCGGAAAATTTCTGTGGTCATCACTAAAATCGGTGCATCCCTGTGAATGGAGGCATCTCCAGTTAACAGTCCGACTTGATCAAACCCAAATTTTTCTCGAAAGTCACGTAATTTTTGATTCGACAGCGCCTTTAGGGGAGTAGTATAAAATACACGTTTTCCTCGCGACAGGGCGCGATAAATGGCGTATTCCCCGACTAATGTTTTGCCCGAACCTGTGGGCGCACACACGACTACGGAGCGTCCAGCGTTTAGGGACGCGATCGCTTCTTTTTGAAACTGATCCAGATCAAAGGGAAATATAGACCCTAAGTCAAGTTCTGGAGACGGCGCAGGATAATTCACTCAATCACATTTGCAACCAGATTGTTTACTATACTAACGAGTCTTTTGTCAACTTCGTTAATAGTCATTTGTCATTAGTCATTAGTCATTAGTTTTGCACAAAGGACGAATGACAAAGGACTCTTTAATTATTTTCCCAGTTCTTGCGATCGCTCTGTGGCAGCTTTCACTGCTTCAATTAAAGCTGAACGAAATCCTGCCTGTTCTAGCTTGGCAATTCCCGCAATGGTTGTACCACCAGGACTGGTAACGCGATCTTTAAGTTCTGCTGGGTGCATTTTGGTTTCATACAACAGTTTCGCTGTTCCCAGTACGGTTTGCAATGCTAATTGATTGGCAATTGCTCTAGGTAAACCTGCGGATACTCCGCCATCAGCTAGTGATTCTACTAGCAACGCCACGTAAGCGGGGCCGCTACCAGATAGCCCTGTAACTGCATCCATCAGCCCTTCTGAGACTTCCACAACTTCGCCCACAGCAGAAAAAATTTGTTGTGCTATTTGGTGATGCTTGGTATTGGTATATGCACCTAAACAAATAGCGGTAATTCCTGCTCCTACAGTGGCTGGGGTGTTGGGCATTGCTCTGATAACTGGCAATTGCACAAATGCAGCTTCTAGCTGATTTAAGGGCACACCCGCCAATATGGAAATTATCAGGGGTGATTGTTCTCTATTAATAATATCAATATCTGCTAATTCTTGAGCGATCGCGCTGAACACCTGCGGTTTCACTGCCAAAAATACAACTTCTTTGGCTTGGGTGAAAACCTCACTATTATCTGTCGTCACAGCAACATCGTATTGCTGTTGTAAAAAATCTAGACGTGAAGGTAGCGGTTCGCTAACTATGACTTCTGATGATTGATAAATTCCACGCGCGATAAGGCGGGATAAGAGCGCTTCTCCCATTACCCCACCACCAATTAAACCAAATTTTATAGTCATTGATCGTTAGTCATTTGTCATTAGTCCTCTGTCGTTTGTCATTTGTCACTACGATCAAAACCCGAGATAAATGACAAAGGACAAAGGACTAACAACTAATTTAACTCTATTGTGCCATCCGGTTAGTTTCGTTGCCCCAGGTTTGATTTGGAGAACCTGTAGGCCGAGAAGGACGTGCTGGCGGTTGTGGTACTTCATGAAGAACGCCACCTTGGGTGCTAACTTGGACACAGCTTGGTGTAAACAAGAAGATGCTCTCACCGATGCGCTCTTGATGTCCATCTAGTGCGTAAGTACCACCTGCAACAAAATCTACTGCCCGTTGTGCTTGGTCTGGGTCCATGATTGTCAGATTTAATACCACTGACTTCCGTTCTCGCAACGCTTGAATTGCCTGGGGCATTTCTTCAAAGGTGCGTGGTTCGAGGACTAAAACTTCCGAAATTCCGTTAATTGCTCCTGGCATACCAATCACATTCCCCATTGGCTTTGAACCTGCTGCGATATCATCTCCCATTGTAGGCACTGGTTCCCGCCAGCGTCGATTCTGAGCGGTTGCGCTCTCTTGTGGGGCTGGGGGTTGGGGATTTTCTTGCTGATACAGATTTTGGTAATTATTATTATCTGTTTCTGGTTCTTCTTCGTAATATTCGTATTCCACTTGCTCATTTAGACCTACAAAGTCTCTGAGTTTGGAAAAGATGTTGTTCATTGTCTGTGTACTCTCCTGGTGCGAATAGCCGTATTGACTTGGCTTAGGATTTATTGAGATAGGAGCGATGCCTACGGTAGTAAACTACGCTACATGGGTGGATACTTCAGCAAGTATATTGCTATTTGTAGCCCATACTACGCGTTTTGGCGATGAACTGACACTTATTGGAAAGGTCTGTGCATCGCCTAAACATAATAATGAGTCAAGATTATATCCTAAGGTTTATCCGAAGGAAAGTTCTTTTTACCCCATTTTCCCTTGGCGATTGCTCTTGTCAATACTATATCCTTTGTTTCTAATTGCACCAGTCTCTTACAAAATTCTTGTCATCAAATCCTGATCTCTATTAATACTGACCTGGAAAGCTGACGTTCGAGGGCTAAGAGCGATCGCCAAACAAAATTGTTCCTAATCGTACCATCGTTGCGCCTGCTTGCACTGCCAGTTCGTAGTCGCCTGACATACCCATAGATAGTTGCTGCATTTTTATGTGCGACCAGTTTTGCTCCTGGATTTTCTTTGCTAGCTCACGATTGAGATTAAATACATTCAAAATTTCGGGATCGTTTAATCCTGAAGGTGGAATTGTCATCAAACCTTGAATTTGTAAATTTTTGTATTGATCGAGTGTGGGTAAATCAGCCAAAAGTTCTGGCACACTCCAACCAGACTTGTTGGGATCGGGGAGAATTTTCACTTGCAGGCAAACCTGGGGACTCACTCCTAGCTGTTGGGCTAATTGATCTAAGCGCTGTGCCAGCTTCAAATTGTCCACGGAGTGAATCCAAGGGAATTGTTCGATTGCTTTTTTGGCTTTATTGCTTTGCAAATGTCCAATAAAGTGCCAGGTAATATCTGGTAAGTCTTGCAACTCGGCTTGTTTGCTGGCGGCTTCTTGGATGCGACTCTCTGCAAAATCACGAATCCCTGCGGAGTATGCAGACCGAATGGCCTGGGCAGAAACTTGTTTGCTAACAGCAATCAATTTGACTGAAGTTGGTAGGGATGAACGAATGGAAACAATACGTTCGGAAATCGAACTGTTCATTGGAAGGTGCGTTGGAAAACACTTTGAAGTTGATCGTACTCCTGAGAATGTCCACTGCGCCGCAGGGTACGTAAGCGGTTTTCCAACATCATTCTAGCCTCAGTCCTTCCTATTGGCTGGAATTTGACACCTTTAACGTCATTTGCGACCAAAAAAAACAGGCGCTGGGCATAAAGTGTAGTGAACAAATCCTGGGTTTCATCAACCATACAGATTTTGTAGAGTAAACCCCAAGTTGGATGGTTTATGTAAGTTTCTGCGTTTTCTGGATTCATTTAAGAGTCAAGGTGTAGTCAAGGTGGGAGTATATATATCTTTTCGCAGTGAATTACAAACATTCAGACGATAATACCAACATTCGTCAGAATATTTGCTTAAAATGCAAAACTGCGGTTACGAAGACCTTGATCTAGTTTCTAATTGGCAGATGAAGCTAGTGGTAGTGAAGCGAAATGGTACAACAGAAGCCGCAAAGCGTGGATTCAGAGAGTAGAGGCTGGTTGAGAAACATCACCATCTGCTTTGGTGACTTCAATTTACCAATTTGTAGGGACAAGGTACAAGATAGTCTTGATCCTCTTGTTAAAAGTTCGACGTAGCAAGGGAAAACACCCTTTGAAGCTCCCAACGACAACAGCGAACTTTTCAACTTCTTTCCATACTGCCACAACTATTGCTAAATGGCACAAAATAGCTAACTTAAGTGGGAAGTGGGGAATGGAGAATGGGGACTAGAAAAAAACTATTCCCTATTCAGCATTGTCAATTGTGCCTGGGCTTTGTGCAGAGATTCATACCATGCTTTATTCAGGATCGCTGTCTGCGACACTTCCCGCACCCACTTGCACACTGGATGGTTAGCTAAAAACTTGTTGCACGCAATCTAAAATAGGAAAACAATCTGATTAAAACTAAAAAGCTACGTAAAATGGTATGGGATCAATTTTCTGGTGGGATAACTGTTCAATTTCCCATACCACATTCAATACTTTTCGGTTAAACCCAATAATCTCTCTTTTGGTCTGGGGAAAGGGAAATTCAAACCCTTTCCCTTTCCCCTTTCCCCCTTAACCGAAAAGTATTGATACCACATTGTAGTCTAGACAACCTAATCAAGCGCCTGTAAAGGGGAGATGAGAAAGCGCGAAAAGAAAATACTACCTCTTACCATTTTCTGGGTGCAAAATTAGACCTGAGTTCCTATAGCTAGCCGTATTCCCCAGAATACAATTAAAGTTGCAATAGCAAGCCAGTCACGCCCTTTGAATCGTAAGTCGTGCCACTGCACTCGGTGCTCGTTGGGACTGGTAAAACCCCGCACCATCATTGCATTCGCCATTTGATCGGCTCGTAAGAGCAGATTTTCTAACAATCTCTCTGCGACTGTCATCCAAACTTTGAAGCCTCCTTTCAATCCCAGCTTTTTCCAATTAATTGCCCTTGTCATCACAGAGCGAAATAAGTTTTGCACTTCTTCTAAAACTAGAGGAATAAAGCGCAAAGACAAGGTTAAAGTTAAAGCAATTTCTGTGACAGGCAATTTGAAGCGTCGTAGGGGTTGCATTAAGCTTTCTATGCCAGATGTGATTTCTTCTGGTGCGGTTGTTAGCAGATAAAGGTTGGTGCTGTAAATTACGGTAAATATAATTGTACTCAGCCGTACTGCCAAATCCAAGGAGCGGCGAGTTACTTTGACTGGGCCTTTCTGCAATAGCACATAGTTGTATTTTTTGTTATTACTTGTTTGCTCTGGAACAATATTTTTGGATAATGGTTGCTGGGTTAATATTTGTTCATTAGCTGGCAGGCGTGGCTGATAATCTACACCCATTCCATCAGGACTGATGGCTCCGATCGCTAAGACAAAAAACGATAGCATTAATAGCCAGCCCATTTGTTGCTGCCATACTCGCCGGGGAATCCTAGCAATCAAGGTGGCAATAATCAATAGCACCACCAGCAGCACCCGCCAAAAGTTGTTAGCTAAAACATAGCTTGTTAAAAAGCTCATCAACCAGGCGAACTTGACTCGCGGATCGATTTTATGCAGCCAAGTTTGGGGTTGTTCTAAATAAAGTCCAAGTGGCAGCGATCGCAATAAATCCATTTTAGAGTTAAGAGTTAAAAGTAAGGAGTTAGGAGTAAGGAGTTATGAGTGTTGACTTAAACTCATAACTTTCTACCTTGTGTCGCTATCAAACTCTAGTCGATAGGGTTTTATAGTTAGCAAGCAATTCTGACTTTAACTCATAACTCTTGTACAGACGCGATAAATCGCGTCTCCTAACGATTCATCGCGTCTCCTAACTTAATTTGACGCGAGTTGCTCTATTAACATTACCAATTTCGGCATCCCGGACTTTTTTACTGCGCCACAGTAAAATAATTGGCGTGCCTTTAAATCCTAGCTGTTGACGGAATTGACGTTCAATGTATCGGCGGTAGTTGTCATTGAAGCGTTTGGAATCATTGACAAATAGTGCGATCGTTGGTGGCTGGCTACTTACTTGTGTACCATAATAAATCTTACCCTGACGACCACCACGGGATGCTGGCGGTGAATGCCAGCTAACGGCATCTGTTAAGACTTCATTAATAACTGATGTGCTGACACGCCGTTTGTGTGATTCAGCCGCCGTTTTCACCAACTCTAGAATTTTTTCTACCCGTTGCCCTGACAAAGCACTCACAAAAATTGTTTCTGCCCATTCGGTAAAATGTAACCGTGATTGCAGAGTTTTTTCGTAGTCGTAGATTGTGTAAGAGTCTTTTTCGACAGCATCCCACTTATTAACGACGATGATGCAAGCTCGACCTTCTTCGATAATCCGCCCAGCTAATTTTTGGTCTTGCTCTGTGACTCCATCTACAGCATCTAGTACTAATAAAACCACGTCAGCGCGACGAATCGCTTTGAAAGCACGGTTAATACTAAAGAATTCTGTGCCGTATTCTATATGTTTCTTTTTGCGAATGCCGGCGGTGTCAATTAAGCGGTAGGTTTGCCCCTCTCGTTCAATGACGGTATCAATAGCATCGCGGGTTGTGCCGGAAATTGGGCTGACAATTGCTCTTTCTTCGCCAACAAAAGAATTGAGTAAGCTCGATTTGCCCACATTTGGGCGGCCCACAATTGCTACTTTGATTTCATTAGTTTCTGGGATGTCTTCAACAGCAGGTATGTGATTAACTAACTCGTCGAGTAACTCTCCTGTGCCACTACCATGAATTGCGGAGATGGGGTATGGTTCGCCCAAACCCAATTCCCAAAACTCGGCAGCTTGCATTAAGCCTTGGTCAGGAGATTCACATTTATTTACAGTTAGTAGCACAGGTACGCGTTGTTGACGCATCCATTCGGCGATTTCTTGGTCTGCCGATGTGGGGCCTGTTTGACCATCGACGACAAAAATTGCGGCACAGGCTTCAGCCAGGGCTGTCATTGCCTGCTGGCGAATCAGTGGTAGAAATTCGGTATCATCATTAAAGACTAATCCACCAGTGTCTACGACTAAAAATTCGCGACCATTCCAGAAAGCTGGCATGTAGGTGCGATCGCGTGTCACTCCCGGTTCATCATGGACAATCGCCGTTTGTTCCCCGGCGAGTCGATTAACCAGGGTGGATTTGCCCACATTTGGGCGTCCGATAATTGCAACAATTGGCAGTGCCATAAAACCAGGGTAAGTGAGAGACGTAGTATATCATGTACTTACATTTTACTCACTTTAAGTTTTAATTTAGTTTTCCCATAATCTGAAGCGATGGGAGAGGTTTTTCTAATTCAAGTTAGTTGAAAAAATAAAAAAGGTAGGAAATCCTACCTCTTACCCAAAAAAAGCATTTTGTAACCAAATACCAAATTCAATATCACACAAGCTTTTGACAAATCTATTGCAAAGCTATGACAAGGATATGACGTTTAATTTGCAATTGACTTCGCTATTACTCCCAGTTGCAAGCCAGGCGGATAGCTACCTTCTTCTTTTATCCGCTTGATTTCTGCGTCTGTGAGCCGTAAATTTAACTTTTGGGCCAATGTTCGCACAATATCTCCCCGGTCAATTACACCAGCTACAGCACCGGCAGGAGAAAGTACAGTAATTCGAGGTAACTGCTCATTTTCCAGCTTGTTAATTACCTCAGCTATGGTTGTTGCTTCAGTAACAGTGGGTATTTCTGTTAGGGGATGCACAATGCTGTGTAAGGTTTGGGTTTCCCATTCACTCCTTTGGGTTAAACGAAAATCGTCAATGGAAACCAAACCTCGGTAACGTCCATCAGAAGCAGCAAAATAAACTTGTGAAGGAGCGGTTTCCAACAAGTATAAATCGGCAAAGGAGCGCAGTGTCTGGTCAGCATCGATAACCCGAAAGTCACGAGTCATCGCATCAGCCGCCACCACTTTAAGCAGGCTTTCCTGCAACGTAGTCATGTTGTCGTATGTGTTAGCGTTGCGGACAGCAAACCAACCTAACAGCGCAATCCACAAACCAAGTGCTAACTCCCTTGTCAAGAAATCTACAACAAATCCTAAAGCGATCGCACCATAACCCAAAATTTGCCCAGCCCTAGCAGCCCAGTGTACGGCTTGAAAACGATTACCTGTTATTTGCCATAGTGCTGCTTTTAACACTTGTCCTCCATCTAGAGGTAAGCCAGGAATCATGTTAAATAGTGCCACCACCAAGTTAATTCTCGCCAAATCTCCAACCATGATACTGAGTGGGCTAGTATCTGGGATGACAAGAACTCCTAGACTGAGCAGGAAAAATAGTATGATACTCACCAATGGCCCAGCGATCGCTACTTGAAAGGCTTTGAAAGGAGTTTTAGATTCTTCTTCAATAGCAGCAATCCCGCCAAACAGAAACAGAGTAATTGAATTAACTTTAATACCTTGCGATCGGGCTACCAAGCTGTGACCCAACTCATGTAGTAAGACCGAACCAAATAGCAGGAGTGCCATAACTATTCCAGCACTCCAAGCTATAGCAGTCCCCCATTCCTGGTAAGCTACCCCAAAGTTAAGGGTTGCCAACCCTAAAATCACAAACCATAACGGGTCTAGAAACAGGGGAATTCCAAATAAAGACCCAATTTTCCAATTTGTTTGCATTACATTGTCCTAAAACTAGATATCGCCAGTAGTTCCTATACAGCAATACTTGCGTATATACTTACACGTATATATCTGAGCATCAATTTGGTAGTGCCGAGTTCCAAAATGCTCTTATTTCTAGAATAAACAATTAATGCCTGTTAGACATTGGGCATTGGGCATCGGGCATTGTGCCAGAGGATGTCAAATCATAGTTCTTTCTTCTGCATAAATTAACTAAATAAGCCTTACAGAGGGATTAATCCCCTCTATAAGGTCATATAAATCCTCCTCTGATGAAGTAGTTGTAGCGTCCCTTAAGGGGAAGGTTAATGCCTCCCCCTTAGTTAGGCTTACTACACGGAGGCTGACTAATGCTTATGAGTTACCTTGCTGGAGAAAGAACTAAAATCGTTTTGAGGAGTTTTGTATTGATCGCAGCGTCACAAGTAACGCCGCGATCATCGCAAAACTACAAACGACCGATGTTAGTCAGTCCTAAAACGATACCAACGCCAACAATATGACCAAAAGCCATCGCACCAACAAATGTTGGAATACTAATTGGCAGGATGGGGAACTTGGGGCCAACTAGGGGTTTTTCGATCCTAGTACTTAGTAAAACCATTACTAAGCTACTGATGCTGATGATGATGCCTACTGTAGGATTCCACGCAGGTGTGGCGGGAACAGTTGCAGCTGCTGCTAGTAAAATAGAGGAAATCAAGCTTTTGTCTCCTAAAATGTAGACCTACAAAATTATAAAATTACCAAGGTACAAAAGTTTTTCGGATAGTTTAGACTTTTTTGCTAATTATTTTAGATTTGTTATATTTTCATGCGCGTTAAAATTTGCGGCATTACTCAACCACAGCAATCTATAGCGATCGCTTCTCTGGGCGCAACAGCGCTAGGATTTATTTGTGTACCAAACTCCCCTCGCTACGTGACTACATCCCAAATTCGGGCAGCAGTGGCAGAACTGCCGACAGATATTGACACAATTGGAGTTTTTGCCAACGCTAGTATTCTTGAAATCAGCCAGATAGTTGTTGATTCTGGGTTGACGGGAGTTCAGTTACACGGAGATGAGTTACCAGATTTTTGCTACCAATTACGTCAAGCTTTACCAAATGTCGAAATTATTAAAGCGCTTAGAATTCGCAGTCTTGAGCATCTGGACACGGCGGCTGATTACACAAAATATGTAGATACTTTACTACTGGATGCCTACCATCCCGAACAACTTGGTGGTACAGGTAAAACCTTAGATTGGAAAATATTAGAACAATTTAACCCCAATTGTCCTTGGTTTTTAGCTGGGGGATTAACAGCGGATAATATTCTGGAAGCTTTAAGTCAGGTTAGTCCTAGTGGCGTTGATTTATCTAGTGGTGTAGAACGCGCACCTGGAGATAAGGATTTAGATAAAGTAAGCAAGTTGTTTGAGAAATTAGGGAGATGAGGGAGCAGGGGGAAGAGGAGCAGGGGGAGCGGGAGGAGAATTCGTAACTCCTAACTCTTCACTCCTCATTCAGCACGGGCTAAACCTTAGCTATCCGCTAACGGAACTGTTTTGCCCATTCCCCATTTCCCATTCCCCATTCCCCATTCCCTAAAAGAATGCTGGTTGATGGCGAATCAAGTTAAAAAATTCTTCGCGGGTTTTATGCTCTTCTTGGAACACGCCAACCATTGCGCTAGTGACAGTCCAAGAACCTGGTTTTTGTACGCCTCGCATCACCATACACATGTGGCTAGCTTCCATCACAACGGCTACGCCTCGAGGTTCTAGAATGGTCTGAATTGCTTCGGCAATTTGGCGGGTTAACCTCTCCTGGACTTGCAAGCGACGGGAATACATCTCAACAATGCGGGCCAGTTTGCTCAGTCCTACAACTTTTTGGTTGGGGATATAAGCAACGTGCGCTCTACCCATAAATGGCAGCATGTGGTGTTCGCACAGACTAAAAAAATTAATATCTCGGACTAGTACCATCTCGTTATGCCCTTCATCAAAGATGGCATCGTTAACGAGTTCTTCAAGGGATTGGTTGTAGCCACTGGTAAGAAACCGCATTGCTTCGGCCACTCGCTTTGGTGTTTTGAGGAGTCCTTCGCGTTCAGGATCTTCGCCAACGCCCAATATTATTTTCCGCACTGCATCCTTCATTTCCTCTATCTGTTCCTCTTTTGGCGGGAACACATCAGCTTGTCGCCCGTTATTCGTATTGCGATCGGGTCTAGGAGTTATGGCTTCTGCCAAGTCGGGAATCAGAGGCGATTGAGAGTAATTGGAACCGTTGGAACTAGCGATAGTCATGATTCAGTCTTGGTTATGGTTTGAAAGTTGGTCATTAGTCATTAGTCATTAGTACATTGGTCATTTGCAAAGGACTGATGACAAAGGATAAATTAAAGTGCGCCAGCACTGGGCATCAGGGTCAATTCGTCAATAACTGCCTGTTGTGGTAACAGAACTGTGTGGAGAATTGACTGAGCCACTATCTCCGGGGTTAACATCTTAGAACGGTCTAAGTTGACATGGACTGTTTCTGTGTCCCAAAGTTCGGTATTGACTGCGCCAGGAGAGATAGCTGTGACACGAATGCCGTGGGTGCGTTCTTCTTGTGCCAGGGTTTGAGAGAGGGCAATCAAACCAGCTTTGCTGACGCTGTATGCTCCCCAACCGGGAAACGGTTGCTTGGCGGCAATTGAAGCGACGTTGATAATTGTGCCTGTGCCCCGATCGCGCATTGAAGGTAAAATTCCTAAAATGCACTGAAACACGCTGGTAAGATTCAAGTCAATTACCTGCTGCCATCCTTCTAGGGGAGTTTCGCTCAAAGTGGCTGTATAGGCAATGCCCGCACTGTTTACCAGAATGTCTATATCACCAAAGTCTTGGGCGATCGCTTGGATTTTTTCTTTTACTTCAAAGATCCGCGCTAAATCTACAGCGTAAGCTTTCGCTTCCACCCCAGTATGCTGTACAGCTTCTGCCACCGCCTCTAATTTATTCAAAGAACGGCTGACTAAGGCGACATCTATTCCGGCTTTGGCAAAGGCTAAAGCCGTTGCTTTCCCAATTCCACTACTGGCCCCAGTAATCAGGGCGCGTCGTTTTTGCTCAACATTCATGATGTCTCCCAATTTTTTGGCAGTTCCCAAAGCCTAGTACCACCCAATTATTCACATTGATCGGTTTAGATAGATTAAAGGAATCTAAAAATCTGATGATTTCTATTAAGCAACTGCTATGATGCAGTGCAATAGTGGGCATATTGTGGGTTTTATCAGTGAAGACAACAAATCGTCGCCCGGAAAACCACGCCGTACACTCAAATTAGATTACTCAATAACACAAAAGCTACTCAATTTGATTGAGTAGATTTGCCAAACATACAAATGCCTATGGCCAGATTGTTAAAAATCTTTAAGCACATAGGCAATTATAGCATTGCTGCTTTACTAATCCATCATTAGGCAGTGGTTTTAGTGGGCAACTTCTGTAAAAACACCAATTTTACGGAATTTTTCATAACGTAGTTGTCGGCGTTCTGGAGCGGTTAAATGGTTAAGTTCGTCCAAATTTTCTAGCAGCACTTGCTTGAGCGTGGTAGCAGCTTTTAAAGGATCGGAATGAGCGCCACCAGTGGGTTCAGGCAGTATTTGGTCGATAATTCCCAATCTTTTGAGGTCGTGGGAAATAATTTTCAGCGCAACGGCGGCTTGAGGAGCTTTACCAGCATCTTTCCACAAAATGGCGGCACAGGCTTCGGGGGTGGCGACGGTATAAACGGAGTGTTCAAACATGAGCAGGCGATCGCCTACACCAATACCAAGTGCGCCACCAGAACCACCTTCACCAATAACTGTGCAGATAATTGGCACATCTAAGCAAAACATTTCCCGCAAGTTGTAAGCGATCGCTTCTCCTTGACCTTGATGTTCTGCTTCCACTCCAGACCAAGCCCCTGGTGTGTCGATAAAAGTTAGTATGGGCATACTAAACTTGTTAGCGTGTTCCATCAACCGCATAGCTTTGCGGTAGCCGCCAGGATAAGGCATTCCAAAGTTACGGGCAATATTGTCTTTGGTATCACGACCTTTTTGATGACCTAACATCACCACAGGTTGCCCACTCAGACGACCGACACCACCAACTAAAGCCGGATCGTCACCACCACAGCGATCGCCATGCAATTCCATCCATTCATCACTAATAGCCTGAATGTAATCGAGAGTACTGGGACGACGCGGATGACGAGCGACTTGCAATCGCTGGGAAGGCGATAGACTAGTAAAAATTTCCTCACGTAGTTGCATGGCGCGTGCTTCTAGTTGACGAATTTGACCAGAAACATCAACGCCATTTTCTTCTGCAAGTTGCCGAATTTGATCGATTCGGGTTGCAAGTTCTGCTAGGGGCTTTTCAAAATCTAACAGTAGCGGTTTACGCTCGGTAGTTGCCATCGTAGGGTTTATCAATTACGAGTTATAAGTTATCTATCTTTTGTCCTTTGTCCTTTGTCCTTTGTCCTTTGTCCTTTGCAAATAACAAATGACCAATGACTAATGACCAAGGACAAATGACTAAACCAACAACGGTCTAAATCCATGTTTTACTGACACCCGGCCAATCTGCTCCATTTTATCTACGGTAATCTGATTCCGTCCCCACGAAAAGTTCGTGTATAACTTCTCAAATTCCAGCAGCATTGATTCGGCAAAACAGGCAAACAACTGACGGGCTGGCACGTCCATATTGACTATTTTCATAATTTTCCAGTCAATATCCAGGGAATGCTCTACAATCCCACCATTTAACACGTGTACGCCAGGATATTGAATTTTTGTCGCTAAGTTTTTAGGATAGCCACCATCAATCAACAAACAGGGTTGTTTCAAAGTGGTAGGGTCAATTTCCACGCCTCTGGGCATACTAGCAACCCAAACTACAACATCGGCTTGGGGTAGTGCTTCTGTCAAACCCATGATTTTCCCCCGCCCCAGTTCGCCTTGCAACTCTTTGAGACGTTCTTGATCGCGGGCGATTAGCAGGAGTTCTTGGACATCTGTTCTCGCATCTAGCCAGCGTGTAACGGCACTACCAATATCCCCAGTTGCTCCACATACCGCAACAGTCGCGTTTGATAGATTAATTCCCAGTTGTTTGGATGCTTCTTCCACCTGCTTACAAATAATGTAGGCAGTATGCGTGTTTCCTGTGGTGAAGCGTTCAAACTCTAGTTTGATATTGCGGACTTGGCTAAACTGCTCTAACTTAAAGTTTTCAAAAATAATCGAGGAAAATCCGCCTAAAGCTGTGATGTTAATGCCGTGCTTCTGTGCATGGGCCATAGCGTTGAGGATTTTCCGTGTTGCGGCTTTGATGCGGCGACTAGCTAGCATTTCCGGCAAAAAGCAAGATTCTACATACCGTCCTTCAATTTGTTGCCCAGTAACACTGGTGACAATAATAGTATCGACAATTTGCGGCGGGGCGCTGCACCAAAAGTCTAGCCCTTGATCGGCATATTCTGGGTATCCCAATTCTTGGGCTACCGCTTGAGCGTGTTCTAAACTAGTCAGATGTCCAATTAGACCAAACATGTAGTGATTATTAGGCTTATGCTGTCTTGAGGGGGGGAATTTAGGAGAGTTAGGAGGAGTTGTGGGTTAGGAGTTCTGAGTTCTGAATAACTACTCAGCACTCAGCACTCGTTACTCAGCACTTTTTTAAGCACCTATGAGTCCGTAGGCTGACAAGCGCATAATATCGCGAGTCGTAAAACCAATGTTACTCAATGCTTCACCATACTGAATCATGAAGTCTTCTACCAAAGCATCTTTTTCCATTGCCATTGTGTGGGCATCACCTTCTACTTGGTTGAGCATTTTCCAGACGATGGGTAGGTTCTGGCGATTTGCAAGTTCAAGTTCAGCTTTGGATTCTGCAAAGTGTTCTTTCAACCAAACTTCTCCAAAATTGAGGTGGCTGTATTCTTCTTTAACTACTCCTTCAGTAATTTTACGGGCAAAATCGTCGGCAACGGGGATGTAAATGTTATATGCTGCGATCGCAAAACATTCAATAATTAAAGACTGAATCAACAGACAAGTAACCACTTTCCCTTCTGCGGCAGCTGTTTGAAAATTTTGGTGTAGGCCGGAGAAAAACTCTTTGGCAAATTGCAAATCTGGGGTAACAGCCAAATTGCGCCCACAAGCTTCAAATCCTTTCTTGTGGCGGCTTTCCATCTTGGATAGGCGAATCAATTCATCATGAGATTCTGGCAGCAGTTGGGCTAGTGTGATGTAATTTTCATGGGCTTCTTGTTCCCCTTCAATCACGATCGCATTAATCCGGCTATAAGCATCTTTGTATGTTTCGCTCTTGAAATCTAATTCTTTAAATTGGTCTGTAAGCTGCTGCATGGTTATGTTTACTCCCGTAAAACTGAATTATTTGACACCAGGATTCGATTTACCCTATGAACTGAGGGTAACAATCACTGTGGTTTAATTTAACTTAACAAGTAGACTATGTTTATAGATTAATGGTTGCTGGGGGCAATGCTCTAGTACTAGCGAAATAAATGCTTTGCGGCTCAAGTTATGTCTAAACCAAACCCGAATCTGAAATCTGGTGATTTTTTGAGCCTAGTAGTCTTACTGCTAGGGGCATTTATCGTTTTACTACCGCTATTTGTGGTTTTTCTCACCTCCTTTGCATCGACAGCCGCCAGCCCAGAAAATTTGTCTAAAAATAACTGGTCTTTAGCTAATTACCGCGTTGCATGGCAACAGGGAAAATTTTTGCTGGCGTTTGCTAATTCTACCTTGGTAGCGATCGCTGTGACGGCGTTTCAGATTGTCACTTCTGCTTTGGCTGGTTACGCCTTAGCACGGCTGAAGTTTCGGGGACGGCAAGCACTGCTATTGGTTGTTTTAGCAACTTTGGTAATTCCTTTTCAGTTATTGGTGATTCCCATCTTTTTGGTTTTGAAGTGGGGACACCTGATAAATACATACTGGGCGCTCATTTTACCCACTGCTGTCAATGGGTTTGGGATTTTCTTATTACGTCAGTATTTCCAGACAATTCCTGTGGAATTAGAAGAAGCCGCAGCCATCGATGGGGCAACCAGACTACAAATATTGTGGCGGGTAATGTTACCTTTAGCCCGTCCGGCCTTGGTGACGCTGTTTTTGTTCACTTTCATTGGCGAATGGAATGATTTGTTTAAACCTCTGGTATTTACAACCCGTCCCGAATTAAGAACAGTGCAACTGGCGTTGGCTGAATTTCAAGAACAATTTACGAATAATTGGCCTTTGATGATGGCGGCGGTGACAATAGCGACAGTTCCAGTGATGGTATTATTTTTCATCGGTCAGCGTCAGTTTATTCAAGGTATTGCTGCAACGGGAATTAAGAATTAGCAAAGGAAACTATCTGAATTTTAGATTTTGGTGAAGCGCGAGATAAGTAAAATATTAATTTTTATGATGCTATGCATAATTGTTCCGGGCCCAGCTGAAGCAGAATTATACGCATTCTGTAGGAAATGGAAACAGTCATGAATTCTGAAACATTACAACAGTTACAAGCCGAAATTGAGCAAAAACTGCTTGAAAGTGTTAATAATGCTGATTTATACAGTGTGCTTGAGAAGTACGGTGTATTAGATGATAGAGCTTTAATCGTTCAATGGCAGTGTAATCTTGACCCAAATAAAATCAAATCTGGTGATGCAGCTAATATACAGCAAATAAATGAATTGTTGCCAGCAACTCCAAAACAGGAAATTGTGCTGATGGAAAAATCATGGTGTATTCCTTGCCCTTCAACTGGCAGTCCTCTAGGTTGTAACTGCTAAATAATTTAGTTTTTACACTGTAAAAAGTTTATTCTAGTGAGTATAAAAATACTGAACTTTGCATTTACTAGTTAGGGTACAGAGATAATTTCAAGTATCACCATAAGTTAGTGAGCAAGGACAAATAAAATTATCTTACGCAATGTAAGATGATTAATTAGATAGGCTCGTAGTCAGGGCTGAATCCCTTATTACAAACCTTTAATTGTTCACACTCACTTAACTTATTTAACTAGCAAAGAGCAGTATTCTAATATACTCTTATTTTTTGGGTGCAAGTTTGTCATGTCTCGATACCGAAGTAGTTGGTACTGGGAGTTAGGGATAGTGAGTACATTAGCAATTGCTGGAGTACTCACTTTCTTTGAGAGTTTTGTCTTAGCCCAAATACAAAAAGATGGCACACTTGAATCTGAAAGTTCAATCATTACACCAAAGCTAATCGATGGTCAGCTTATAGACCAGATTGATGGTGGGGCAGTTCGTGGTACGAACTTGTTCCACAGCTTTGAACAATTTTCTGTCTCTCCGGAAAGGACAGCCTACTTTAACAATGCAATAGATATTCAGAACATTATCAGTCGGGTGACAGGTAACTCGATTTCTAAGATAGATGGGATTCTGAAAGCTAACGGCACGGCGAACCTGTTTCTGATTAACCCTAACGGCATTATTTTTGGGCCCAATGCTTCTTTAAATATTGGCGGTTCATTTGTGGCAAGTACGGCGAGTAGCTTGAACTTTGCTGATGGTACAAAGTTTAGTGCTACATCTCCTCAAACTACACCTCTACTGACACTAAGCGTTCCTATTGGCTTACAATTTGGAGCAACTGCGGCTCCCATCCGCAATCAATCCCAAGCCAAACCAGATGGCGCAGTTAATATCTTTAGGCAAGGTGTTGGTCTACAGGTGCAGCAAGGCAAAACTTTGGCACTTATAGGCGGTGATATAACGTTAGAGGGGGGAAGTATAACTGCAAAAGACGGAAGAGTTGAGTTAGGAAGCGTCGCTGGTAATAGTCTGGTCAGTTTAAGCCCAACCAACCAAGGTTGGGTTTTGGGATATGAAGGTGTTCAAAATTTCCAAAATATCGAACTAATCAAGTTAAATAAAATTCCATCGATTGTAGATACTCATGGAAAGGGTAACGGTAATATCCACATACAAGGCAGGCTCATGCGGGTAGCTGGCAGTTTCCTAATTCTAGTTAATCCCTTTGGAGAGCAATCAGGAGGGGATTTGACAGTGAACGCCTCAGAGTCTGTAGTAGTTGAACAAGATGCACAACTGTTTACTCAGAGTGTATCCAACGGAAACTCTGGAAACATAAATGTCAATACTAAGAAGTTGGTGGTCAAAAGTGGAGCCCAATTGCAGGGGCAATTGACCATAAACGCTTCAGATTCCGTGGAACTAATTAGCGGCACTAACATCCCTCTCTTTCGAGATGGTAGTGATTTAATATCCAGTGGATTATTTAGTGCAACTTCTGGCGATAAAAACGCTGGCAACATCATAATTAATACTGGAAGGTTGCGTATCGAAGGAGGAGCAAGAATATCAACAAGCTCTGAGGGTATATACAGGTTTATTACTAACCAACTTACACCAGCTACAGGCAATGCAGGAAACTTGACCGTGAACGCTTCCGAGTCGGTAGAATTAATTGGAACTTCACCAAATGGTTCTAAGCTCAGTAGCTTGTTTTCTGGGACTCAAGGGCCTGGAGATGGTGGAAACTTGACCCTAACTACAGGGCAATTGATTATCAAGGATGGGGCTGCAATAAATGTGAGCAGCCAAGCTCGAAAAAATGTAATCTATATCGGAGATCCAAATAATCTAGGAAAAGCAGGCGATTTAAATATAATCGCTCGCTCCATACTTCTCGACAACAAAGGAAAACTCATATCTAATAGTGAGTCAGGTAAAGGTGGGAATATTACCCTACAGGTGCAGAACTTATTATTGATGCGCCGCGAAAGTCAAATCACCACTAACGCAGGTACAACAGGACTGGGTGGAGATGGCGGTAATATCATCATCAATGCACCTAATGGCTTCATTGTCGCTACTCCCTTGGGAAATAACGATATCACTGCCAATGCCTTTTCTGACTCCGGTGGTAAAATCACAATCACCGCTAAGAACATTTTTGGATTTGTACCACGCACTCGTGCAGATGTAGAAAAACTCGATCGAGAAGAAATCAACCCGAATAACGTGCGAACAAGTGACATCACGGCGTTTTCTCAACAAAACCCTTCATTAAATGGCACGGTACGAATCAACTCACCAGATGTTGACCCTAGTCAAGGATTAGTGGAATTGCCTGTAAATTTGGTTGATGCTTCCCAGCAAATTGTTGCTGGTTGTAATTCTGGTGGGAAAATAGCCAGAAGTTCATTTATTACAACTGGGCGTGGAGGGATAGCGCCCAATCCCACGGAGCCATTGATAGCTGATGATGCGGTGCTAGCAGATTGGATCACACTCTCTCCAGAGAGTCAGAATCATGCTGAGGGTATCCAGAAGAGAGTTGTTGTTCACAAGCAGAGAAACACAGAAGAATCACAGAAAGGTAATTCTGTCAATGAACCTACTCAAATTGTGGAAGCTCAAGGATGGGTAGTGGATGCCAATGGGAACGTGGTTTTGGTTGCTCAAGTACCCACTGCGTCGCCTCATAATTCTTCACTCATTGCTACATCTTGCGCTGGTAATTAGAATTTGAGATTCTCGTAAGTTTTGTTAGTGCGTTGGCGTAGCCCGTCGTAGATATCGCTTTTTCGCAATGACTTTTATGTAAGCAAGCGATCGCTCTCTCTCTCAACTCATCTGTCGGTGCGTTGGTGTAGCTCACCGTTCGCGTGTAGGGTCTCGTAGAGAAGGTATAGCCTCTTTGCCAGGTTGGTAGCCAGATTCATGAAGGCTTTAAGGAAATCTAGCAGAAATATATAAAGTTTTGTTACACAATGCGTAATTATAACTAGCCAAGCTGAAGTCATAATTATGCAAGTTCGCAAGAGCGTTAGAAACCTAATGCTATCGTGCCACTCTAGACTCCGTATCTTTGATTCCTTCGTTGTGAAGCTGTACTAATCGAAGTCAGGTTAATTTAGTACATCACAAAATAAGTTTACACATCTACCAGTCTGCAAGGAGAGCAAAATTCATGGAATCTCAAAACACACAACAGCTAACAGACGATATTCAAAAAGAAACTAGTCAGAACTTGAATAACTCTGAATCTAGCCGTGTAAGCGAAAATGATGGTACATCAGAAGATAATTATCATGACTTGCAAAGCAATATAGACCTTAATAAAACTGAATTGAATGACCTTAGTGGAGAGAAGGATGTCCAGAATTTCTCCGAAGGAATTCCGCCTAGAAAGAAAGAGCTAAAGAGTTGTGGTTGGTATAATGGCAAATATATTTGTCCATAGTTCTTATGAATAGCTTTTCTTTATATTTTTATTGTCTCAAATTGTTGAGAATAAAGACAATAAAGCCGTTTTGAATTGTTTGGAATACAAGTCTTTCACAGGGGTATAATATTGTTGTGCCCCTATAAAGTATTGTTTACAAAGGATAAATTCTAGAAGGTTTGGAAAAGAGCGAAAGATAAATTATCGATTTCAATCTAGTCTAGTTAATGCAACGTGAATTAGCAACGAAAAGACTTCGGATACTTTGAAATAAACAGAAGTTTTTTGGAAGTTTGAATAACCTCCCGATCTCAAATTTCTATTCTAAAATTGGAAATAAGATTAATGCAAAAATCTAACCTGATTTTTAAACCTCTCTCCACCACGAAGCAGAAGCAAGCTACCTAGAAGAGAAGCCAAATCAAATTTCATCACACTTACGTTATACAGGTACAGCATCACTGTTGTTCAGCAACTGATACTTTTTTAGAGCAGTACAATATCAAATATGAGTAATCTTTGGGTCTGGTTTAAAAGCTTAGGATTTGCAGTATGTAGTGCAATAGCTTTCTACGAAAACTCCGTTATTGCTCAACAAATTATCCCGGATAGTACTCTAACTACTAATTCTCAGGTTCAAACGCAGGGTAATATCACAATTATTGAAGGTGGAACCAGAGCAGGAAACAATCTGTTCCACAGTTTTGAGCAATTTTCCATACCTACAGGGATTACAGCTGACTTTCAAAATCCTACGGATATTCAAAATATTGTTAGCCGAGTAACAGGTAAATCTATTTCTAATATTGATGGCATCCTAAAAACCAACGGCACAGCTAACATATTTCTAATTAATCCCAACGGGATTATTTTTGGTCCCAATGCTTCTTTAAATATCGGCGGTTCATTTGTGGCGAGTACTGCAAGTAGTTTGAACTTTGCTGATGGTACAAAGTTTAGTGCCACAGATCCCCGAACCATACCTCTGCTAACAGTAAGTGTACCCATTGGTTTACAATTTGGAGCAACTGCGGCTCCAATTCGTAATCAATCTCAAGCAAAAAGTTCAGAGAGCACGATTACTAATATCCTCAATCAACCCGTTGGTCTACAGGTCAAGTTAGGCAAAACTTTGGCACTTGTAGGCGGTGATATAACGCTGGAGGGCGGAAATTTAACAGCAGCATCTGGACAAATTGAGTTAGGAAGTGTAGCTGCTAGTAGTATAGTCAATCTGAATCAAACAAACCAAGGCTGGTCTTTAGGATATCAAGATGTCCAGAATTTCCAAAATATTCGATTAATCCAGCGAACTATTGACGGTTCGGAAATTCCATCTACTGTAGATGCCAGTGGCAACGGTGGTGGCGGCAATATCCAGTTACAGAGTAGGACAGTGGAACTAGCTGGCAATCTTGTAGTTTTGACAACTCAGACTACGGGTGCGGAAAAAGGTGGAGACTTAACGATTAATACTAAGAAATTAGTTGTTAGGGATGGTGCACAAGTATTCACTAGTACTACAGGCAAGGGGAATGGAGGAAATTTGACCGTGAATGCCTACGAGTCAGTAGAGGTGATTGGTAGCGGTCGCTATCCAAATACTGATTGGGCTCAACCTAGTCTACTATCTACTTCAACTGGCACAGATGGAAAGGCAGGTGATATGACGATCAACACTCAGAGGTTGCGTATTCAAGATGGTGCAAAAGTAACAACAGAATCAAATGGTATATTCCAGCTGGGGCAGGAGGGCTTTCAATTAGTAGCAGCGAAAGGAAATGGCGGAAATTTGACAGTGAATGCCTCTGAGTCCGTAGACCTAATTGGAACCTTGGAATCTGGTAGTCCCAGTAGCTTAATTGCTTTGACTAACGGTTCCGGAGATGCCGGGAAAATAACAATCACCACAGGAAAATTGATAGTTCAAAACCAGGCTGTAATAGCTGTGAACAGTGAATTTTCTACATTTACCTACTTAGGGGCTTTACCCAATTTAGGTCAAGCAGGCGAACTTAATATAACTGCTCACTCCATCCTCCTTGACGAAGGAACACTCACATCTAATAGTGAGTCAGGTCGGGGTGGTGATATTTCGCTACAGGTGCGGGACTTATTACTAATGCGGCGCAATAGTCAAATATCTACTAATGCAGGGGGTGATAAAACTGGTGGTAATATCACCATCAAAGCATCTAATGGTTTCCTCGTCGCCACTCCCTTCGGAAACAATGATATCACCGCCAACGGCTTCTCTGGCTCTGGTGGTAAAATCACAATCACCGCTAAGAACATCTTTGGTTTTGTGCGGCGCACAGGTGCAGATGTAGACAGGCTTGATCCAACAGGCGAAAGAAACCCGAATAACCTGCGAACAAGTGACATCACCGCATTTTCTCGACAAGACCCTACATTAAATGGCACTGTCCAAATCAACTCACCGGATGCTGACCCCAGCAAAGGATTAGTGGAACTACCCGTAAATCTGGTTGATGCTTCTGAGCAAATTGCTGCTGGTTGTAATTCTGGTGCAAAAATAGGAAGGAGTTCATTTATTGCTACTGGACGTGGAGGATTAGTAGCCGATCCCACGCAGCCATTGATAGCTGATGATGCAGTGCTGGCAGATTGGATCACACTAGAGCCAGAGAGTAAAAATAGTGCTGCTGGTATTCAGAAAAGAGCGGTTCTTCAGGCGCAGCAAAACATAGAAGAAAAATCACAGAAAGTTAATTCTGTCAATGAACCTACTCAAATTGTAGAAGCCCAAGGATGGGTAATGGATGCCGATGGTAATGTGGTTTTGGTTGCTCAAGTACCCACTGCGTCGCCTCATAATTCGTCACTCACGGCTACATCTTGCGCTGCTCGTTAGACTTTGAGACAAGTTAAACAGTCTCTGAATTAAGGTTCAATTTCTGTAACTTGGCAGTAATCACGATCGCAATTACTGCCCATAAGTTCGCCTATTACCTATTCCCTAACTCGTCTCCTGAATTTGCAAACGAACAGTGTGTTCAGTTGCACCACTAAGTTGCAATTCCATAATTTCACCACCCAGAGGTTCCAAGCAAGTGAGGAGCGATCGCAAGTTGGGTGTACTTGCACCAGTATCTACATACAATCTATCTGCCAAATTGCCGATTCGTTTCCACGTCATGTAGAGTTTAGCGATCGTTTGTTCAATCTGCGATGCTTGATTGACCAAATCAGCAGCTATGCTCAAACAGCCGACTCTTTGCGCTTCTTCTAAGGCTGTTTCAATATCAACATTTTCCTGCGTCAGCGCTTGGACTTGAGCCGCCCCTTTGAGATATTTGGCCAAGTTACGCGCTTCGCTAGTTACCTGTTTCAGGGTATCCACATCAGGATTGGCAGCAATTTCTTTCTGGATAAACTTTTGGTGCGATTCTGGCAGTTTTTCCATTTCCTTCACCAATGGGGCGATGTAGCGCGGCGGAAGGGTGTTATCTGCGGCTTTTTCCTTGACTGATTCAGGTAATAAATCTGAGGACATGGCTGTCCATTCATCGCTGAGTTGACGCACTTCGCGCCTAGTGATGCGATCGCCTTTTTGGGCGGCTTCACTCACCATCTGTTGCACTTCTGGCGATGCTTTGGAGGTTTCAACAAATGCCCGTTTACTGAAGTTATTTACAGAACCGGGGTCGAGTTTACCGTCTTCAATGAGAGTATCGGCACTATTGGCCAGTTGAATCCATGAGTATGCTTGACTTTTGCTGATTTCCCGCTCTTTTAGCCATCGCAGAAAGCCAGTACCGCGCCCATCACCACCCACTTTTTCTCTGTCGCGGATCGCCCGTAAAATTCGCCCCCGCCAGATTTCAGTTTGCAAATCAAAGCGATCGCATACCTGCCAAGCTATTTCGAGTTGCTGTTGAAAATCTGATTCTAGAATCTGTTCATCTTCTGGATCGGGCAGTTCAAAGCTGATATCTGCTGGCTGTAGTAAAGCAGCAGCAAGGTCGTTGATGGAGTCGGTGTCTTGCACGATTGATGATAACTAGTGGATGCGATCGGCTTATTATGCCACAATCTGTGGACTATCACTTAAGGGGGAGTACGGTATTTTGAATTACTACACATATAGTAGGAAGGGGTAAACCACCCCAGTAAGGTATTTAATTGATCAGAGAGAATAAAAATAAAACGATGAACCAGGTAGACTACCTCCGCATTAGTTTAATCGATCGCTGTAATTTTCGTTGTCAATACTGTATGCCAGAGGGAGTAGAACTGGATTATATTCTCAAGCAACAGCTATTAACTAATGAGGAGTTACTCACCTTAATTAAAGAGGTATTTATTCCAGTAGGCTTTAATCGGTTTCGTTTGACAGGGGGTGAACCCTTATTGCGTCCACGTGTGGTGGATTTGGTCAGTGCGATCGCAACTTTACCCCAAACTCAAGACCTCTCTATGACCACCAACGGGTTTTTGCTGGCTCCGATGGCACAAAACCTCTACAATGCTGGTTTGCGACGAATTAATATCAGTCTAGACTCTCTTCATCCTGACACTTTTAACCAAATTATCGGTAATCAGGGGCGTTCTCGTTGGCAACAAGTTTGGCAGGGCATTCAAGCTGCCCATCACGTCGGATTCGACCCACTGAAGCTGAATGTGGTAGTGATTCCTGGCGTTAATGACCACGAAATTCTAGATTTAGCTGCCCTGACAATTGATAAACAGTGGCACGTTCGATTTATTGAGTTCATGCCTATTGGTAATGTGGATTTGTTTGGTGTTCGCGGTTGGGTATCTTCAGCCGATTTACGGCAACAAATCCGCGATCGCTGGGGCTTGACAGAATCTCAAGTTCGTGGGGCTGGCCCTGCTGATGTTTTTCAAATTCCTGGTGCGAAGGGGACACTAGGATTTATTAGTCAGATGTCAGAATGTTTTTGCGATCGCTGTAACCGGATGCGCCTGAGTGCTGATGGCTGGCTGCGTCCGTGTTTATTGAATGAAACTGGTCAAATAGATTTAAAAACTGCTCTGCGTTCTGGCAGTAGCACCACTCAATTACAAGAGCAGGTGAGGCATTTGCTTGGAATGAAGCCAGAAATTAACTTTAAAGGGCGCGATTCTGGAATTGTCGGTACATATACTCGCACTATGTCACAAATTGGTGGTTAGTCATTGGTCATTTGTCCTTTGCAAATAACTAGGGACAAATGACTAAGGACAAATGACGATTACGCTTGTCGTGAGTAGTACTCAACCACAAGTAGTTCATTAACTTGTAATGCCACCCATTCCCGTTCAATAACGCTGTTGACTTTACCAACCAACTTATTTTTGTCAAACTCCAAATGACTGGGAAGGTTTGCCAAACCGGGATATTGCAAGTTAGCTTCCACCAATTTGCGTGATTGTGCCCGATCCCTGACTGCAATTGTTTCACCAGGACGGCATTGGTAGCTGGCAATATTCACCACACGACCGTTAACAGTTACGTGACCGTGATTCACCAGTTGGCGAGCCGCTGGGATAGTCGGGGCTATACCCAAGCGGAAAACGGTATTATCCAAACGCATTTCTAGCAATTGCAGCAACACTTGTCCGGTAGAACCAGTAACACGTCTAGCTTTCCGCACATAGCGAAGCAATTGCTTTTCAGTCAAACCGTAATTGAAGCGGAGTTTTTGCTTTTCCTCTAGACGGATAGCATACTCAGAGCGCTTCTTACGGTTCTGACCATGCTGACCAGGTGGGTAAGCGCGTCTAGCGCTTTTACGAGTCAATCCTGGTAAATCGCCCAAGCGGCGTACAATTCTGAGGCGGGGCCCTCTATATCGGGACATGAGTTTCCTTAATCTAATCCTGTTTAAACTTTACCGAAACATTCAATTTTGACACTCCCCTGATTAAGAATCAGGGGATTCTTGGTTTTTTGAAGCTGCTTACCGAGGTAAGACGTATCTCACCAAGGTAGACGCATCGATTTTGCGCCAGTTGCTTTTAATCGGTAAACCCGACAAACTAGCCTCCAAGCCTGAATTCCGACCTGTCACGCCGTACTCCTGCCCATAACTTTTTTGTGTTTATTTAGTTTCGTAGGCTACTCAATCATTAGATTGGTTTACGTAGTATTCTTAACTTTGAAATACTTTTTACGTTGCCTACTTATCTTTCAAACAGTTATATTAACACAATTTCCGCCATAATTAATTATGTCTATACCTTGCTACCGCTGAAATTCTTGAATTGCAGAGGATTTTTAAAATATTTAAGTTAGCATAACTTTGGGTGTTTGGAGAATGGCAATGTCAATGAGCAAAAAAGTGGTTAACAGAGGGAAGAACAAACAAGCTAGTTCGACCTCCAGGAATTTAACAATACCAGTTTTGGCTATAGCTGGATGGTTGACAACGATCTTACCCAATCCAGCGATCGCTGCTTCCTACAGCAATGATTATAGTAACTGTGCAGGTCGTCTCCTAAAAGTGGGCGTAACGGCAGAAGCGGCATCACAAGCTTGTGCAGCTGCATTGCGTCCAACTGATTTGGCTGCTTGCGTGGTTAAAATTGATAAGGAAACCCAAATTGCTGCGACAGATGCACTTTCTTCTTGTGGGAAGGCCCGGCGACCTGAAGAGTTAGCTACCTGTGTAGTCGGTGTCAGTTTAAGTACTAAGGAAGAAGCTAATCCGGCAGTTTTAAATTACTGTGGACGTAGTTTGTTACCTGTGCGTTTTGGGCAGTGTGTGGTTGGCTTGCGTAGTCAAATCGATGTTCCTCCTGCTCAAGTCTTAGATACTTGTATTAGTGCTGATGATAGTGTTATCGGTGCTTCATCTTCAACACCACCAACCATCATTCCTGCGGGATCAAGTATCGAGACCGTTCCATTTCCAACGCAACAGACTGTTCCAGCACAACCTACTATTCCAACGCAACCCGGCGCTAATTAAATACAGTGCTTTGTAATTGCTGAGAATATAGGTTAATGAGTAAGGTGGGCATTAAAACGCCCATCTTATGAGTCTGTCCAGTTTAAATTTATAGGTAAGCAAGTTCGTAGAGGACTTACACAAAAAAATAGTCCAAACCTATATTTTCTGGTAGACGCAAATCATGTAGACGCAAAGCTTAGTCTACGAGTTCTCCAACAGAGTACTTGTAGGGTATTGCCCCTACTGCGTGTAGTTTTGAGTAAGTCCTATTGGAGTCAAAACTAGCTTGATTGAAGCAACAATATCTATATAATAAAATCCGTCATAATTGCTTTACGCTTGCAAATTATGCAAACTAAATACTTACAATACAAAAGTCACAAGCAGTTTTGTGACTTTTATACTATTGGTACAGTATGACAATGTAAATAGACCAATCATCCCCCTACTTTTAAGTAAGGGACAAAAGCGGTGAAAAGCTTATAAAGTAAGCTTTTTGAGTTTTGCGTAGTGCTACTAGTCTTCTTTTTCACCAAAAACCGTCTGTAAGACCACTGCAATACCACCGTCTTGATGATATTTATCTGCCCAAGCACGGATAACTTCATCCAATTCTTCCATAGCTTGCTCCATTTTTTCTGGGAGAATATCAAGTTCTTCTAATAAGCGCATGGCATTTCGTCGCCGTTCTGCCCAATTTTTCATCATGCGGAAATACCGAGCGGTATCTTCTACCATGATGTAAGTGCGTTCTTGATCGTCTGCTGGGGCGTAAAAAGGACGAGTAAGTGCGTAGAAGGGCATTCCCCAAGGAGAATCTATGCGTGTTACTGTGCCTGAGTAGAGTAGACGACGCTTGATATGCTCACCCAAAGCTTCACTCAAAGGCATTTGGTGTTCGGTTGGCAAGTCTTCTTGCGATCGCCTGTGCAAAAACTCAATCAAATCCAGAAACTCAAAAGAGCTAACTAACTGGGCATCTGGTAAATTACTTGGCAGTTTTTGCTCAATTTGTCTTTTTTCTTCACTTGTCAGACTTGTACCAGGTACGCGCGATCGCCCCGGTTGCCAAGGATACTTTTCTAGCCAGACGTAAGGCAATTGAATCAAATAGCGAGGTTCTTGAGAACCCAACATTTTTAACAGTTTGCCTTCTGTTAGCGCCTGTCTGACTTCTTCTACAATAATTTTTACTCGTTTCGGCTCTAAGTGGTGCAGATGCCCTGTCATCCGCAGGTTTTGTCCCTGCTCTAGATAGGTCATGTAAATTGCACACTTTGCTGCTGTTGCGGCTGCGTCTAAAAATGCCCCATGCCTGTGCCCACTCGTCCGCATGGCACTAAAAGCCAGATAAAGCATGATCTGATCCATCGCACTGGGGTCAAGACGTTTGATCAGATCTATGTCGTTACTCATATTACAGACAATTGAATAGCACGTTTACAGAGTTTTTAATCGATTGAGAATAAGGTAGTATACACCTGGCTGAAGCCGATTTTTCACTTCAGACTATATTAGTATGCGATAACCATGAAATCGGCGGTAGTGCAAACTACCATTTTCGCATATTTTCTAGTACACAGGCAGATTTAGTTGTTGTTACCATAACTGTCTCTGCATCTGACTGGAAAATTATAGATATCACTAAGTCCAGCTTGACTGCGGTTGACTTCCCAAAAGTTAACTGTGTTGCAAATAATCTACAAAGTTTTTAACTTCTCTGGGATTATTCTCATCTTTCAAGAGCAACAAGATCAAACTGCTTATACCTAATTATGGCACTATGCCGACTCGGAGTAAAAACTAGTTTGCGCGGTTCATCTGGGGTATTTGTTACTCGAAAAAGATGCTTTATATTCAGCTTTGGTGAATTATTTGTAGTACACAGGTGGTCGGAGATCGTTGGGAGTAATTTCAAAAGCAACCGCTTACCAGGTGTAGCAACATTCAGAGGTTGAGCCAAACGGCTCGTTGGGAACTATCATTTCGTTCACAACCTCCTGTGATGTCTCGGCAGTATAAGCCGTTGGCTTGAGAGAATATAGTAGACATCAAGTAGATCAATTAATTCCAATTTTAAAGTACCTATTGTTCTTTCAAATATCGCTTTTTATCATACCATTGTTTTCTGCTTTTGGAATAAAATTATGTATTTTAAAGTTTATAAATTATGACTATTTAAATATTTTATATTCTGAGTAAATCAAGGTTTGATGATATTTCTATTTTGACTTTCAAATCTAAGTCTGATTTATCTTTTGGTGTTGATGATTTGACACAGAAAGCTGCGATTTATTCAGACTGAATCGCATAGCCATGAGGCTTTTTGGCTCGTGTTAATCAACGAAAAATTAGTTAATAGGCATATATATAATAAAACATATTGGATTCCATCTGATAATTATTTAGAGATTGTTTTTCAATGGAATTATATTTTTTTCATGAAAGAATTTTAAAATTCCATGATTTAACTAATTCATCGGCTACTTGAAAGTATATTTTGACAGCGCTGTTTTATATACTTGAGAGACTGTAATTGCGTAGATAGCGTGTTACTAAAAAAAGACGAGAATCCGCAGCCGACTACGATATAAGCATCTTTATCTAAGTATCTAGGCGATCGCAGACTAAGTTGACGAGGACACAAAGGCATTAATAAAGATACCATCTCGTCAACCTCAAAAACATACAAACGAGGCATTTTGAATTCTGCCTTACTCGCAGGGCTTTTAGTAGGATCAAGGGACTAGCTGTTTTACGGGCGCGATCGCTCCATGTATTCATGTACCTTAAAAAACGGGTTACTCTCAACCCTTGTACTACTTTTTCATCTTCTAGTTCCAAAATATGCTGCAATGGTCTTCACTCCTTGCAAATTTCCTGTTTGAGCAAGTACTTGCGCTCAATTGCTTGAGTCAGTACTACTCGTACTGCTTATATATACGTGTTTTCCCTATCTGTATCAGGCTAAATTGCTAAAAATATATTACAAGTCAAGTTATTTTGATTACTCTTCGCTCAACTAGAGTGGTTCTCAATTGCATAGAATACATACCTAATCCCCGGATTCGTGGGTTGGGTTGAGCGTAAGCGTTACCCAACAAAGCCTTAATAATGTTGGGTTTCGTTCCTCAACCCAACCTACCGGTCTGTCCCATTAAATTTGATAGATAAGAGAACAAACCGCGATCGCGTAGCGTCTTGCACAGAAGGAAGAAGGAAAGATTAGTATTATCTGCACCTATCCGGCAGTCCTAAATCAACCGTGAAAACTTAAAGATCCCCGAATTCTAAAAATAATTCGGGGATCTTGGGCGGATTAGCGTCAGGATTGATGGTGAAAGTGATAGAAGGTAAACTAGCACCCATTACACCCAAACTGATTAAACTCGCCATTTAATTCGTGTTACTGGAGGGTTTAGCCTGATTTCGCATCGTTTCTAGGCTAAAAGCCGCCGCGCCAAAGGTTACTAACAACACTCCCAGAATTTGCACAATCTCTAAATTTTCTTGAATGATTAACCCAGCAAAAATCACGGTTAAAACTGGGATGCTACCACCGATAATCGCCGATCGCGAAGCACCTAATTTACTGATACCAACATTGTTCAGCAAATAGCCAGCAAGAGTCAGCACACCCAAGATAAATGCGCTTAAAACCAGTTCTAGCATTTTAGATGAGTCAAAAACTATCAAGTTCCAATTGCTTGGTAAAGGTAGCATCAAGCAGATAAAACTCAACAACAACATGGTAGCGAAGTTAATTAAGGTAAAAGTCACGGGATGCAGCTTGCTAGCACATACCCGTGTCAGAATTATGTAGGCAGCAAAAGCTACGCCCGAAAGAATGGCGGTGCTGCCTCCTAGTGAAGGATTACCGATACTGGTGTTGGGAGAACCTCCTAAAACTAACAATTCACCGCAGCAAATGGCTGCGATCGCACCGAAGCGGAATGTGGTAGGCCGATCGCGGAACAGAAACCACGACAATAACCCACTAACCATCGGATAGATAAAGAACAGTGCGATCGCCATTCCAGTTGTGACTTGAGCGATCGCAATGTAGATTAGCACTTGAGACAAAAACAAAAAGCACCCACTCACAACCGACAACAGCAAAATCCGCTTGGTAGCTGTATTAGCAGCTGTGGGATTTCCTCGCACTGAAGCGGCCAAATTTTCTAAATCTTGCCATAGTGTTGGATGCAACATGGGAGATAGCAATACCATCAGTGGTACTACTACCATAAACCGGAGCGTCAAAATCAACAGAGTATTGCCCAAAGTCGGCGGTAGCAGGCGTTCTACATCTACTACTCCAAAAATTTGGGAACCTTCGTGGAAAATCACCTTGATGGCTATGTTGTAAAGCGACGATATCACTGCCGATGAGACAATCAACAAGAAACCGACTTGCAACTGCGAAAAGCCGGAGGAATTAGGCGATCGCGATTCTGAGGGTTTTGCTGGCGGCTGCGGCTCTAGCGCAGTCGAAGGTGGTGATTTGGGTTTGCTCTGCGACACTCTGCGGATCACAGAATTTGGCTCAGTAGCGTTTCTTCTTCGTAAAGGTTGAGGTTGTATTGCTTCCGGCTTTGGCACAGATACAATAGGAGGCTCTGATGTTGTTTCGCTTTCTGACAAATCCTTATTGAGGACAGAAAGAGGTTCGGCAGCGTTTTCTTGTGGTGGCGGAACTACAGGAGCAGTAGGCTCTGATGTCGTTTCTCTTTCCGACAAGTCTTTGATAGGGACAGAAATTGGGTTCGGGGTGTTTTCTCTAACAACGGGAGACTCTGATGTTGTTTCTCTTTCCGACAAGTCATTGCTAGGGACAGAAATTGGGTTCGGGGTGTTTTCTCTAACAATGGGAGGCTCTGATGTTATTTCTCTTTCCAACAAGTCTTTGATGGAGACAGAAATTGTGTTCGCGGTGTTTTCTCTAACAACGGGAGGCTCTAATGTGGTTTCTCTTTCTTCTAAAAATTGATTCGGGATCGCGGAAATTGGCTCAGAGGAATTTTTTACTACTTCGCTAAAGGTTGGCGGGGATGGCTCAGAAGAATTGTTTTTTTCTGGCTCAGTAAACTGTAAAACAGTAGGCGTACCTGCTGCTGGTTTGCGTGAAGTTTCTTCTATAGTTTTTTCTAGTTCTCCATGCAGGCGGTTAACAAACTCCGCCAAAATCGTTTCCCCTTGCTGTTGCTGGCTATACATCCGTGACAACTGTTGGGAAAGATTACTTTGATAGTTTTTTAGCTCCTGTTGCAGCGAGTTAAAAGTAACAGTAACGGTGTCATCCAGGCTGTCAAACATGTGTTCGACTTTTTCATTGATTTCACCTACTACATTGCTGCTCACTTCAGCGGACTTCAGCGCAGCTTGTTCGTAAGACTTACCCTCTATGCTTTGGTTAGCTAAATTTGCCAGAGAGGATTGCAGTTGTGAAGATATATGTTTTGCCAGAACTTCTGCCAGTTGACGAATTAAGACTTGCTGTTCGGTGATTTGGCGCACTTGTTGTAAATGCTCTTTTTCCTCTACCAAGCCTTGAATCTCATCGGATAACCGATTTTTTTCTGACTGAAGTCGTTTTACATCTTCCTGCAACGCTCTGAGGACATTCTGCTGAAGATTTTCTAAGTCTTCAACTACAGCCCAAAGAGCATTTTCTGCTGCTCTAGATAGCTCGCCTCTGACTCTTGGGTTTTCTGGTTGCTTCTCGAATCGCCCCATTAGCTTCTAACCTCTAACACCTTGACGATAAAGCTGCTTCCGGTACGCTTTATTGGCGCTCATCCTAATTTCCTGTATTTTGTCAGATAAATTAAAAATTTTAACAGCACTTCCGCATTTCAACGTAATTCTGTCATACTGAACACAACTTGGCAAAGCACCAAATATACCTTACTGCTTAATAATCAGTATTTTTTCAGCATTGATTAAGTATTTAACCATTCGATTTTGGACTCCGGTTTTCCTCAGTCGAACGATTTTAGATTGTCGTATGGCTGTAACTAGCTTGAAATGATACCTTTTTTATTTTTGATCCGTTTCATGTACATCGATATAGTATTTGCCAATGAGATTTTTACTTTTAAATAAATCTCACTCCAAATAAATATTTATTGTTTTGCTACCAATAGTAATTGTCAAAGACTTGTAGATGCGTGTGCTTAGAGGATGTTTGAAAAATCCTCTTCTTGGTAGCAAAACGTTTTAGATCCTCCTAAACCACGCCAGTTGCTCATGGGGGAAACCCCCTTCTCTACGAGACGCTCCGCGAAGGCGCTAGCCTCTCCCTTTGGGAGAAGACCGCACTGGCTCCCCTTAAAAAGGGGGACTTTGATTCCGGTTCCCCTCTTTTTAAGGGGGGTTAGGGGGGATCAATAAGTGCCTAAAATCACAACTAACCACTTTTTAAACAACCTCTTAGGCAGAAAGTTATCTGACTTGCGAAACTAGTTGTAAATTTCTATGGAATGTAACTTGTGTGACAGTTTATATCTCTAAATGGAGATTAAAGTATCTTTCTGTGGAAATTCAAAGTTACGCTATCCCCTGCACAACATTCTAATGAATGAGCAGCAATTCTGCAAAAACACGCTTTTTTGCTGTTGTTGCAGTTTAAGTTCTACTTTGAGTAGATTTAGTAGATGAAAAATTTAGGAAAAGATTAATAATTCTTAGCGGAATAAAATTCGGGCGATGCTAAAAATGGCAGCGCTAAGTAAAGCACTCACAGGGATTGTAATTAGCCATGCAGCAGCAATACCTTTTAGTGTTTGGAACTTAATCGATTTAATATTTTGCACTAGTCCAATACCAACGACACCGCCGACAAGAGCGTGGGAAGTAGAGACTGGTAAACCTAGCCGGGAGGCGATGAGGATGGTGGTAGCAGTAGCAAGTTCGGCACAAAAACCACTACTAGGTTGCAAGGCAATAATGTTTTCGCCAATGGTGGCGATGACTTTTTTACCCCAGACAGCTAAACCACCAACAATACCAGCACCACCAAGGATTAAAATCCAAAGGGGAATGGTAAGACCATCTGTAGGTACGCTACCAGTGCGATTGATGTAAACGATCGCAGCTAAAGGAGCGATCGCATTTCCCACATCATTAGAACCGTGAGCAAAGGCGACAAAGCAAGCACTTAGTAGTTGAAATCGACCGAATAATCTTTCTACAGGATTAGGGAGTATTTCTCCCTTGTCTCCCTTGTCTCTCTTATCTCCCAATTGTCGCCAACTAAAGATTGTGAGTCCAACTGCTGCGATCGCACCTGTTAAAAGTGGGATGTCATGAGAAGGGATCGTAAAACCAAGCTCAATTACAAAATTGGTTAGCGGTTCAGTTAGCGATGGTAATACAATCACGCCGAATACACCTAGCAGCGCAGTACTCAACCAGGGAATCCATTCTTGTAACTGGACTATTTGATTGGGTTGATCTAAAATCCAGTGCTTGATTTGACTATAAAATAAACCAGCGATCGCACCACTAATTAATGGCGTTAAAACCCAGCCAATGCTAATTAAGCCAATTGATGACCAATCAATCGCACCTACTCCCAAAGCCACCCAACTAAATCCAGCGATCGCACCAACAACCGCATGAGAAGAGGATACAGGTAAACCGCGTGATGTGGCAATTTGCAACCACACACCACACGATATTAATACCGTTACCATCCCAGTAACTAATATTTGGGGTGTAGCCGCGAATAAGGCGGGATTAGCAATTTTCGTTGCGAGAGTTTCCGTTACCTCATGTCCAAACAATACAGCACCCGTAAACTCTAATACCCCAGCAATAATTAGTGCCTGTTTGAGAGTAACAGCTTTGGAACCAACAGAGGTTCCCATTGCATTAGCAACATCGTTTGCTCCGAGATTCCAAGCGACGTAGAAAGCTAGTAGAGCTACGAAAAGTAGGGTAATAAGCATTTTGTTGGGGACAAGGGGAAAGTTAAATGGGCGGTTAGAAATCGCATCTATACAGGCAAAACCCACACTTCGACAAGCTCAGTGACCGCCTGCGTGGGTTTCAAACACTCAATTTTTTGAGTCCGCACAGGCGGACTTTGTTTGTGTAGCCGCGTTCGCGTAGCGTGCCGGAGGCTCTATTCCATTCGCCCAGGCTTAAGTTGACTTCATCGTTGAACCTTTGAGCTTCATCGTTGAACCTCTGAGCTTCATCGTTGAACCTCTGAGCTTCGTCGTTGAACCTTTGAGCTTCGTCGTTGAACCTCTGAGCTTCGTCGTTGAACCTTTGAGCTTCATCGTTGAACCTTTGAGCTTCGTCGTTGAACCTTTGAGCTTCGTCGTTGAACCTCTGAGCTTTAAAATTCTAGTTTTAACACTCCCTAATCTTCCTTTTACGGATAAATTAAGATTTTATAAGTATCCGGTGTGGGTGCGATCGCTTGCTCAACAGCTGCTGATAAATCTTTTAATGGATAGCGATCGCTAATCAAAGTTTTTACATCAATTCGCTGATTAAACACAATATCAGCTGATAAACTCTGAAGCCGATAAGAGGAACTGTAACTGCCTATCAAGTCAATTTCTCGACGGTAGAGAATATTGGGGTTGATGGGAATTTCCACCTCATCAGGAAATTCGGCGAAAAATAAGATTTTACCGCCTTTGCGGGTACTATCAAGTGCTTGAAAGAAGGCTTTTTCACTGGGAACAGCCAACAAGGTAACATCAACACCTAGTCCACCAGTTAAGGCAGAGATTTTGGCGGGTAAATCAGGATCGCGCGCATCAAAAGCCGCTTCTGCACCGACACTCAAGGCTTTATCAATTCTAGAGGGTAGTAAATCAGTAGCGATCGCTTTTGCTCCGAAATACTTCACCAACATAATGAACATTAACCCAATTGGCCCAGCACCAGTAACTAACACAGTTTGTCCTGGAGCAATTTGAGCTTTTCTCACCGCCTTCAAACAGCAGTTAGTTGGTTCTACAAAACTCGCTTCTTCAAAACTAATATTATCCGGGATGGGAATCAACCCACCATTTTCCACAATATGTCCAGGAACCTTGACATAATCAGCAAAACCACCGCCACTGGCGTTAAAGCCGGCAGTAGTGGAGATGTTTTTGTAAACATCACACATAGAGAAATTATCATTTAGGCAGTAGGCGCAACGCATACAAGGGATGTGGTGCATCACTGCTACCCGTTGTCCAACTTGCCAACCTTTGACATTATTGCCTATTGCTGCGATCGTGCCGGCAGTTTCATGTCCAAAAATACGCGGCGGTTCATACAGTGGATAACGAATTTTCTTAATATCTGACTGACACAACCCCACAACCCGCACCTGTACCAGCACTTCATCTGGTTCCACAGTTGGGACTGGGATATCTTCGTAAGACAGTTGATTAACGCCTCTAAATACCTGTGCTTTCACGCTGGTTTTTCCCCACTCAACGATACTAGATGTAACATTAGTGGTGAACTTTAAGCTATCAGATTTGAGATTTCTGTGTTTTAGCTCGATAGAATTTTACGGGCGCATATCAGTATTTCTTTGCTGAGTAAATCAAATAGCTTTCTAAGAGATAAGGGTGTGTTAGGGCTTGCGTAACGCTGTATTATTTTTAAATATTTTCTCAATATTTTCTCCGAGACGCTAGCAATGACTATTCGCCATGCGACTGAAACTGACTTACCTGCAATTGTGGCAATTTATAATGCTGCAATTCCTAGCCGCATGGCAACTGCTGATTTAGAGCCAATATCTGTAGAAAGTCGCCTTCTTTGGTTTAAGGCGCGATCGCCTTCACAACGCCCGCTTTGGGTAATCGAAGTGGAGGGAGTAATTGCTGGATGGCTTAGTTTCCAATCCTTTTATGGGCGGCCCGCCTATAATACGACTGCCGAAATAAGTATTTATATAGCCCCTCAATTTCATCGCTGTGGTTTGGGACGACAACTATTAGCACAAGCAATTAGCGAAAGCCGTAGTTTGGGTTTAAATACCCTATTAGGCTTCATCTTTGCCCACAATCAGCCTAGTTTAAACCTTTTTAAAACATTTGGTTTTCAACCTTGGGGACATTTACCTAAAGTCGCCGAAATTGATAGCGTTGAACGAGATTTAGTAATTATGGGACTTAGAATTATTGACATTCCCACAGATTAAAACCGTAAACTGTCAATGATTGTGATTGAGTTTTCGTAAAAAGACATTTATTTTATAATCATGAGTTTTTATTGTAATAAATTATTTGTTTTAGCTAGTTTTAGCCAGTTAGGATATTCAGTCATCAGTAAATCATAAAGTTCTTGATCTGCTATACTTTCTGGATCTTCTAAACTAAAAAAATCTGAATTATCAATATAGCGATCGCTCATTTCATCCAGTCGTTCTAAGAAGGTAAAATCACTTGTTTTTGCTTGAGCTAACCAGCCTAAAATCCCTTTACCCTTAGCATCCTTACGTGACTTGCCAATAGCCATAAATTGCCAAAAAATAGGTTCATAGGAAGACTCTTTAAGATACTGTTCTGTTTGCGGCTCGTCAGACGTTGCTCCATCTGTAACAAACATGATATAGACTGGTTGACTTAAGGGTGTAGTATTTTTTTGGCTTCCTTTTTTAGATACTGGAAAAAAAACTTTTCTAATCATATTGATAGCTTTACCATAGTAAGTACCACCTTCGAGCGGATACTGTTTTAGTAGATTTGGAATAAAGCTTTTAAAATTTTCAATAGTCATTGTACCTACATTATGGGTTTCAACTCCGAATAGAAATATATCAATAGAGGCATTTTCATCAAAACGACATCCTAAAGCAAGGATTTTTTCAGCGAACCTCTGGATTTTACCTGTGCAATAGAGCGAACTCATTGAACCAGAGATATCAAGGCAAAGCACAACCTTAGCTTTATGATTGGTGAGATTTACTTTTTGAAGTGATATATCTGCTTTTTTAGTAAGATTAAAAATATGTGGTGCTTCACGTTCAAGCTTTTTATCTAATACTATATTTTATTGATTTTTATAGGCTGTTTTCTCACTTTCTAATTTCGGATATTCTTGAGTTTTTTCTTGTTTAGTTTCTCCAATATCAATATATTTATCTACAAAACTTTGTAGCCCAGAACTATATCCTTCTCCTACTGCTTGAAATCTCCATTCATTGTCCTTTTTATACAAGCGTCCAAATTCCAAAGATGTCTCTTGAGAAAAAGCCTCTTTTAAGTTATACCGAGCTAGAGAATTTTCGTTTTCGTGATTGTAAATCTTGATAAAGGCATTTTTTATTTGGCTAAAGTTTTGATTTTTTTCTTGCCCTTCATGAATAGTGACAACAAAAACTATTTCCTGAATAGCTGGATTGACTTTTTCCAAATCAACATAAATTGTCTCGTCATCTCCATTACCTTCTCCAGTTCTATTATCTCCTGAGTGTTTTAAAGAACCATCGGGTGATTGTAGGTTATTGTAGAAAATAAAGTATTTTTCATCGGGTATTTTAGCATTCGCATCTAACATAAATACGGAAGCATCAATATCATAATTTTGCCCAGCTTGATTTGTTTGCCAACCCAAGCCAATAGCTACTTTCTTTAAATTGGGAGATTCTTTAGAAAGATTAAATCTCCCACCTTTGCTTAATTCAATTTCCATTTCATATACATCCTATAACTTTAACTTTGGTTAATTAATTCATACAAAAAAAGGGGGGTATTCATGACTGTTACCCCCTTTTTACTTATTACCTTTTGAGATAGCTACTAAGCAGCATATCGTTCTACAAAACTTTGTAGCCCTGATTTATAACCAGCACCGACAGCTTGGAATCTCCATTCCCCATCTTTTCGATAAAGCTTACCAAATTCAATTGCAGTTTCTGCGGAAGCATCTTCATCTAATTCATACTTAGCAATTTGTTTTTCTGTGGCGTTATCATAAATTCTGATAAATGAGTTTCTGACTTGTCCAAAATTTTGCTTTCTTTGCTCTGCTTCATGAATGGTGACGACAAAAACTATTTCTTGAACCGAAGCATCAACTTTGCTCAAATCAATTTGAATTGTTTCATCGTCTCCAAGCCCTTCTCCGGTTCTGCTATCTCCTTCATGTTTTACAGAACCATCTGGTGATTGGGAGTTGTTATAGAAGACAAAGTATTTTTCATTAGGAATTTTCCCGTTAGCACCTAACATAAAGATAGAAGCATCAAGGTAAAAAACTGTACCTGTATCTGTAACGTTGATATCCCATCCTAAACCAATACCAGCATTTTTTAAGCTTGGCACTTCTTTTGAAAGATTGATTCTTTCGCCTTTGCTGAGGTTTATTGACATAATTACTCCCTATTTTTTCAAAACGAATTTTATGCAAAGTTGTTATTGAGTTGGGTAACTCAATAAGTAGTTAAGCATAGACTTTCATAAGTCCCTGCAAACCATTAACATTAATGCCGTTACCAATAGCTGCCATTTTCCACTCATTATTGTGATTGTAAATTTCAGCCATAATCATCCCGGTCATTCCTTTGTATTCAGAACCAGATAAATTATATTTGGCCAGTTCTTGATTGTTAGATGTATTAACCAAGCGCACAAAGGCATTTTGTACCTGTGCAAATTCTTGCTTACGAGCAATACAGTCGTAAATATTAACCGTAAAAACTAGTTTGACAATCTCTTTTGGTAGTCGAGCTAAATCTACAATAATTTGCTCGTCATCACCTGTACCTGCACCAGTGAGATTATCACCCAAATGGGTAATAGCTCCTGATTTGTGCAATAAATTTCCAAAGTAAAGAACGTTACCGATATCTGTTATTTTGTCATTTTTATCTAAACAGATTACAGAAGCATCCAAGTCGCAGTTTTGAGTATTACCGAAAGCCCCAAAAAAACTGCCACCAGAACGTTTTGCTATATCCCAGCCTAGCCCACACATCAGCTTTGTTAGCCCAGGTGCTTCTTTAGAAAGTGAGATACGTTGCCCTTTTTGTAGGTTGATTACCATGTGATAATTTTGAATATATTCAAACTGCGAATGTTTTTAAGTACTTGATTAGGTAGCTATTCGTATTAGTCTTCATTAAAAATTACTTCTAGCTTTTTAACTTTGTTAATTTCCACTAATTTTTGTAACTCAAAATTGGCATACAAAATCATGCTCCATTAAAGTAATGAACAATAAAGCTACAAATTTTTATTGTATGATTTCGTTTTTATGTCGGAGTTAGCTAAGGCGTTTATCTATTTGAGTTAAATAATAATACGCCGCATAATTGAAGACATATCATATTGTTATGCGCTCTATCGTAGTCACATTTAAAAGCAGTGTAATCAGGAAAAACACGTAATATCCAAGATTTTTGTATTTATACCACATATTTTTTGCCAGTATTACTGATCTAATTGTCGTTATAAAGTAGACTATAACTGCGCTAAACTATTAAAAATTATTGTCTTTATGTTTAAATCCAAGTGAAAGCTCGGAGTCTAGGACTTTATTGTCAATAAGTTATAGCAGTACCAATGTTCTGATCGTTTGATACTGCGATCGCTACAATTATTTATCAGAGCAAGCAAATGTAGAGACACAAAATTTTGCATCTTTAAATATTTGTTAACAACGCTGCAACTGCGTTAACAACACAACAATTTCATCAATAGCCTGACGCAGAATGGTTGCAGGTTGCTCCGATTGATTCACAATAATACTAAAAACTAACGGCTCATATTTAAGCGCATTTATATATCCAGATAGAGAGACTACACCCGTTAATGTACCTGTTTTTGCTTGCACAATGCCCTCAGCAGATGTGTTTTGAAAGCGCCCTTTTAAGGTTCCAATTTTACCTGCTACGGGTAAAGATGCGCGATACACATATCCTGCTGGTGTTCTTGCCATCCCTCGCAAAGTTTGTACAAAAGCTTCTGGTGTCGCTAAGTTCCGACGTGATAAACCTGAACCATCTACTAAAATATAATTTGCTGGTTCAACTCCCAATTGAGTTAAACTCGCTTTGACAGCTTCTAAACCAATATCAACGCTAGTTTTAGTTTTCACTCTGGGTTTTTCCCCAGCTAATGCTCTCAATAGTGCCTCAGCATAAAGATTATTACTATTTTGAAGAGTTTCCATTAATAATTCAGATAAAGGTGGTGACTCTACAAAAGCTATTTCTTCTTGATTAATACCACCATTTACTACTAATGTTTGTCCCAAAGTAATTTTCTCTGTTGCCAAAGCAGTACGGAAGCGCCGTAAGAAGTAATAATTAGGATCAACTACAGGCAAATCTATTAAAGACGGTTCTGAATTCGTTGTTAGTTGTCCTTGAATTCGCAATACTGTTCCTGATAATTCACGGGTAACATTGATGTAGCTTGGTTGATTTTGGGCAACGGTTACGGACTGATTAATTGTCCGCCACTGTTTCGCCTCGCCAACATCAGTCCATACCACTTGTAAAGATTTACCTACAGCCTGCGGTACAAGTTTTAAGCTAAAAATATTTTGATTCAGAATAAAGCTGTTAACTGGTGCGCCATAGTCTGACTGCACATCTTCCCATTGCCAGGTTGGGTTAACAATATCCCCTTGAATATAACTATCATCAGCTATCAACCTCTGAATTTGAGTAATACCTTTCTGTTTTAGCTGCTGTGCTAATGTTTGCAGTTGAGTATCACTTAAGCTGGGATCTCCCCTACCGACAACACGTAAAACACCATTGCCATTCTGATAAATAGAGGTGCGAATCCGAAAATTAGCACCCAATTGCTGCAATGCAGCTGCTGTTGTCAGCAATTTGAGGTTAGAAGCAGGAGTAAAATATTTTTGAGCATCCCGACTATAAAGAGTTTGCCCACTTGACAGGGGTTGTACCAAAATTCCCCAGCGCACCCGACTAAATAAAGGACGATTGATTACAGCATCTATAGCTGTTCCCAGTTGGGTAGAGCAAATTGATTTTGTACTGGTTGTTGGCGCGACTTGGGTTTGTGCTTTCGCAATAGGACTAAATCCTATCTGGCTAGTCAAGAATATTAACAAAACACCCAGTGGTTGATTAAAAGTCTTAAGTCTCACCAATTTTTCTTATCCCAAAGATAGATATTTTTAGCTTGCCAACAACTTCTTTCCGGAGAGAGAAGAATTGGCTCAGTAAAGTTACTTAACTAGTATAGGGAAAATGTTCACATGTTTCATACGTGGGCGATTGCACAAACATAATTTATGGGACTACAAAATAGAAACGTAAGTCAACCTGCACATACTACAGAAATACGAAATCGAGGCAACAGTGTGAGTACATTTTTATCTGGGGTAGCTGTATTACTCTCTACTTTGGCTTTGGGATGTAGCGGCTATGTAGCTTATGAAGTTTTCACGTTACGGCAGACACTAAATGCTAGTAATACAGTCAGCAGCACCATTCCCACTCAAGTGCCAAGTCCTACAGCTACAACTTCTCCACAAGCAACAGCCTCACCATCTCCAGCCAGTGCTACAACTTCAGCAATTAGCCCTGGTCAATTTGTGCAGCCTGCTTTTGGCAAAAAGGCAGAAGTTGAGTTACTTTCAGCAAAGCGAATTAAAGATCCAGAAACTGGAAACCGTGATGTGGTAAATCTGCAAATGCGGATTCGTCGCCTTGCCACAGACGGAGTTGTTGGTGATATTATATCGGTGGCTAGTACAACAGCCCGTAATGCTGAGACTAGCGTAACCTACAAAGGAGTTGCTCTCAATCGCTCAACAGGAAGCGTTTCTTTGTTTCAAGTACGCCCACAAGCCTCCGCAGATGCTTATATCTGGCTAAGAGTTCCCGATGGTGTTAATAACTTGGACATTTTTGTGCCAGATACAGCCGCATTTAAAAATGTACCAATTTCTAATTAGTCCTCTATCGGACAATACGGTTCAGAAGACGCGATAAATCGCGTCTCTACAATAAGGGTTTTGTTGCTCATTCTGAACTGTATTGCTCTATCGGATTAATTTTGATAACATGCAAGATTCCCAACTTCTTTATGAAGTCGGGAATCGGAACAACTTAACTCAAACAAAATTATTTCATACTCTAAATTAGCAACCTCAAATTAAAGATGGTAGATGACTGAGGTTGCAATTCAATAAAGATTACTCCTCTTCTTCTTCTTCGTCTTCTCCGAACACTGCATCTATAAGTTCTTGTGCGCGTTCGTCTGAAATTTTTAAGGCTTCTTGAAGTTCAGATATATAATCTTGTTCAGCTTCGGGTACTTCTTCGTCAATCCCCACAACTAAGATAGCTGTGATGTATGCAGCTTCACGATAACCTCTATTGGGTAAGGATTCAATGGACTGGGCGATTAAATCTTCTGGTTCTTCTTCTTCAATCAAGCTGACGACTTTTTCGGTCAATTCTTCAAAGTCTTCTTCAGAGTAATCTTCAAATAAGTCAACCCGACCGAGAAATTCACTTAAAGCATATTCTTCTGTGGAAGAAATACCTTCACCATCGGCTGCTGCGGAAAAAAGTCCAAGGAGTGCGATCGCAACTTCTGGTTCTAGAGCAACTGAACTAACACTACGGCCTTTGGGCAACTTGCGTTTAGACATAATTATCCTCTAAAAGTTACGTGATATTTCAGGAAGTCATATTTTGCGGTTTATCATGCTTCCTCGATTTATGATTCCCAAAATAATGCGGAAATATACATTGGGATGAATCTTTTTTTCATAAAAAATACGCAGAGAATATATTTGTCTGCGTATAAAAACGGTTAAATTGCCTTAAGCGATCGAGGTTTTTAGTACTTGTGTGTACACCATAGCTTGGCGGGGTAAAGGGAAAGGGGGAAGGTGGGGCCCCCACGAAGTGGGGATAAGGGGCAGGGGGAAAGGTTTTAAATCCCTTACCCTTTACCCTTTACCCAGACCTCACAAGCGCATTTTTGGGTTGGCAGACTACTAGTTTCCCCTTTCTAATGTTATTTTGGCGATCGCATTTGTTGATTTAGCGTTCGCATTTGCTGATTTGGCGTTTGCATTTGTTGATTTAGCGTTCGCATTTGTTGATTTGGCGTTTGCATTTGTTGATTTGGCGTTCGCATTTGCTGATTTAGCGATCGCATTTGTTGATTTAGCGTTCGCATTTGCTGATTTGGCGTTTGCATTTGCTGATTTGGCGTTCGCATTTGCTGATTTGGCGTTTGCATTTGTTGATTTGGCGTTCGCATTTGCTGATTTGGCGTTTGCATTTGTTGATTTAGCGATCGCATTTGTTGATTTGGAGTTCGCATTTGTTGATTTGGCGATCGCATTTGTTGATTTGGCGTTCGCATTTGCTGATTTAGCGTTCGCATTTGTTGATTGGGCGTTTACATTTGCTGATTTAGCGTTCGCAGTTACTAATTCCACTTATTCTCAAACAGCAAAAACAATCTGCTCAAATGCGATTCTCTAATAGAGAAGCAATTAAACACTTATTGATTGGTTCTTCGAAAGCCGTCACCAGTACAATTCACTATTTGCAGGTAATTGGCTATGCAAGTGTTGGAGACTGGAGTCAACTACTACCAACCGCTAATCCTGGCGAAGTAAGAAGATCCCACACCACTGCTAGCTAACCCTGCACTTTTACCACTGGCGACATTAGCCAGAACCGACTCACCCGCAGACTTATTAACTCAAGTCGCTACTGCTGTGAGGTGCTACAACTGATTATGCGTCTTTTGACACGACGCTTTGCTGCAATTGAACCAGAGATAGAAAAGCAGATTTGCACATTATCCATTGCTCAACTAGAAGACTTAGCTGAGGCGCTGTTAGATTTCTCCAGTCAAAGCGATTTAGTGAATTACTTAAGAAATATCTTTTTACCTCAACCCAATCAGGAAGATTAAGCTATCTCTACGCAAAAGGAAAGGGAGCAGAATTAGGGGAATTCCTGTATCTTTCTCCCCTTCTCTTTGCTCCCCTACCTCTCTAGTCTGAATTATCAAAAAGCGTTACAGCTTCGTCCCACACTCAGCACAGAAGTTGTGGTTAGGAGCATTTTTGGCATTGCAGTTACTACAATAAACTGGCTCTGCTGCTGCTTTGGGCGGTTGCTTCTGCAAGCCGACCATTTGAGCGTTGCTCTTGCCTGGAGCTACCATTGGATAGCAGTTTTCGTCTCTGGTGACGTGGACATTTAAGATTACTGGCCCTTTGTGTGCCAGCATTTCGGCGATTGCATCTTTTAATTGACTGCGATCGCTGATTACCATACCCTTAATCCCATAAGCTTTTGCCAATAACTCTACGTCTGGCATTCCTACTTCCATATTGGAGCATGAGTAACGCTCACCATAGAAGGCTTGCTGCCACTGGCGCACCATTCCTTGCCAGCCGTTATTGATAATTATTGTCTTGACATTTATTCCATACTGTGCAAGTGTACCAAGTTCCTGCAAACACATTTGGAAACTGGCATCACCGCTAATACAGATGACTTCTTCATCAGGAAATGCCACTTTCGCGCCCATTGCAGCAGGTAAGCCAAAACCCATCGTTCCCAAACCAGCGCTAGAAATCCAGCGCCTTGGGCCATTCTTGAGGAATTGTGCTGCCCACATTTGATGTTGTCCCACATCTGTGGTGTAGAAAGCGTTGGGTGCTTGGCTATTGACTTCTACAATCACTTCTTGGGGTGAAATGCTGTCGGCGTGATGCGGCACTATTAGAGGATACTCATCGCGCCAACGGTTAACTAAATTTAACCATTCTTGGTTTTGATTAGGTGTCGCCTTAACCCCTGTTTCTTTGCAGCGACGCAACAAGTCTACTAAGACGTTCCGCACATCGCCGACAATGGGCACTTCGGGAACGCGGTTTTTGCCGACTTCTGCGGGATCGATGTCGATGTGAATGACTTTAGCGCGAGAGGCGAATTCGTCTAATTTGCCTGTAACGCGATCGTCAAATCTAGCGCCGACGCAAATCAGCAAGTCACAATCACTCACAGCAAAGTTAGCGTAAGCTGTGCCATGCATCCCCAACATTCCCAAAGCTAGGGGATGATGTTCGTCAAAGGCACCGATCCCCATTAAGGTGGTGGTGACAGGAATGTTGAATAATTCAGCTAGTTCTTTGATTTCTTCATGGGCACCAGCTGCGATCGCACCACCACCGATATACAGTAGAGGACGGCGACTTTCAGTAATCAACTGAATTGCAGCATTAATTTGCCGGGGATTTCCCTTCACCGTAGGACGATAACCGCGTAACTTTACTGAACCTGGTTTTACAGGTACATAGTCAAATTCTTCTAAAGCTACATCCTTGGGGACATCAATTAAAACTGGCCCTGGTCGTCCAGTGCTAGCGATGTGGAAAGCTTCGGCGACAATTCGCGCCATATCTTTGGGATCACGCACTACATAAGAGTGCTTCACGATGGGTAGCGTAATGCCGTAAATATCGGTTTCCTGAAAGGCATCTGTACCAATGGACGGACGTGCTACCTGCCCCGTAACCACAATCATTGGGATTGAATCCATGTAGGCGGTGGCGATCCCTGTCACCAAGTTGGTTGCTCCTGGGCCAGAAGTGCCAAAACATACTCCTACCTTCCCAGTTGCACGGGCGTAACCGTCTGCGGCGTGGGCTGCGCCTTGTTCGTGTCTCACGAGAATGTGCTTAATAGCACCAGTTGCTTCCACCTTATACAGGTCGTCATAAATTGGTAGAATTGCCCCACCAGGATAACCAAAAATATAATCAACGCCGTGGCGATGAAGGCTGTCAAGTAGAGCAAAACCGCCAGATGCACGTTTGGGCAAGATTGGCGGGCTAGAAGCACGAGACTGTTTGTGATTCTCAGTTTGTGGGAGACTAATTTGGGAGAGCGATTCTCCTGCGGAGACACTTCGTGAACGCACGGTCAAACCTCAGACTATAGCTAAAGTTAATGCTGAATTCTGTAGTTAAGATTTCATTTTAGTTGAAAACTTCAATGAAAACCTGATTAATTTTTATATTAGATATAAAGATAGATTATTAGCCTACATTAATTAAATTACGTCTTGCAAGACATTGCGGGTATTTTTCCAAGCCCAAACACCAACAACAACAACAACAACACTCATTGCTACCAGCACAGTTCGCAAGCCCAAAACATCAGTTAATGGCCCAGTAATTGCTAGGGGTAACGCCAGAGCGATGTTTACGGCATGATTTTGAAAGCCAAATACTTTACCGTGCATGGTAGATGGTGTTTGCTGTTGAATTAAAGTTTGCATGGGTACGCCAATTAGGGCAGCACCTATACCCAAAAATGCACAGAGTGCTAGCGCCAGTAATAAGTTGTGCGTAAAAGTGAACACCCCTAAAACTAGTGCCATCATCAAAAATCCAATTAAAGGTAAGGGTTTGTGATGCAATTTATCACCCCAATGACCTAAAATCGCTGCACCAGATACCATACCCACCCCTGCTGCTGCTAAGAAAAAGCCAAACTGTTTTTCTTTTAAACCAAACTCTTCAGCTAATCGGATTGTCAGCACTGTTAACGCTGCAAACACACAATATAAAGTTGTCAGTTGCAGCATAGCGTTCAAGATCAAAGGGTTTTTCTTGAGATAGCGTAGGCTTTCAGTGAATTCAGCCCAAGGGTTATTTGATGCCCGATGTTCCCTTGGTCGTTTGGGTTCTTTAAACTTAATCGGTTGCATGATTGCAGCCGACAATATGTATAATCCACCAACCACAAGCTCTTGACCGTATTCTTCTCCCATCCAGCTTTTCGCCAAACTCAAAATCGGCTCTCCGATAGCAAAGCCAACAATTAAAGCTCCCATCATCGTGCTGGTAAACAGCGCATTGGCTGCTAACAAATTTTCTCGCTTCACCAACAGGGGAATGGCTGCTTGTTCAGCTGGTGCAAAAAACTGCGTCACCGTAGAGATGGCAAAAGTCAGGATTAATAGAATCAGAAACTGTCTTGGTAACAAGGGAAGACACAGTGTTAATATTCCCCGCACAACATCTGAGCCAACCATAATTAGCTTTTTTGGCAAGCGGTCAACAAAGATACCACCAGCAGAGCCAAACAAAATTGCTGGTATTGTAAAGGACAGCATCAAAGTTGAGTACATCGAGTTTTGTGCCAACCCAGGAAGCGGTGAATAGTTCTCCAAGAGAGCAATCATCAAAACGAAGAAAACCTTATCTGCTAACTGGGACACTAGTTGTCCAATCCACAGGAGCATAAAACCACGGTTTTTTAGCAGTGCGCCAAACCCGTTATTAACAGCAGCTGGTTCAGTTGGAAACATTTAGATACTTTCTTTCTTTGGGTAGATGGGACATGGGGAATGGGATATTGGGCATTGGGTATGGGCTATGGGCTATGGGCTATGGGGTATAGTTTTTCTTGACTGTCCCCTGTACGCTATCACCTGTAACCTTTTCCCTTCCCCACTCCTAACTCCTAACTCATAATTCTATTGTCCGGACTAATTTGCTTCATAGCGCTTTAACAGCATAAGCAAAAACTCAGCTGCTGTCAGATAACCTTTGGATGGAGAAATTTCAATGGATGAATCTACCCACCAGCCTTGTACAGCTTGGGAGGTAGATTCAGAGGGGCTTTTCGTTAGACATCGCCACATAGACAAATGATCAACTGCTGGTTGTGCATAAAAGTTATTTTGCCCACAACCTAGCAAACAGGAACTCCAATGCGTGAAATAATCATGACTCATCCGATGAATCGGAAAATTACCCTGTAGTGGTACTCCCCATCCATCTATAGCAATAAAAGCTTTGACACTACCACCCAAGAGTTGCCACAAATGCGCTGCCCCTATTGCCCCCACTACGCCAGCACTAAAGCTAATGAATATAATTGGTGATTTTAAAGAGTCGGTCAAGCTATACCTGCGGTGAGCTACGCTAACGTGCAAAAACTGCAAAATGTGAAACGCCGATAAAACCAAAACATCTTTACCTGGATAAACCAGTATATTTGCGTAATTATGTGTGATCGCGCCATTAGAAACCATATCTAATAATCCGACTTTAAAGCTTTCAGTTAAGTCTGGTTCATGAATTCCAGGGCAAATAATTATAGTCATCTGTCTATTCTGATTGGGCATTGGAAGATAATTCTACGGTTGGGTTAGGGTTTTTTGATGAAGATTCTAAATCACAAAGATGCGATAAATCGCCGTCTCTACAATAATCAATCCTTCGTTTTGACGGCGATTTATCAAGTCTCTTGGCTTAACCGAACTGTATAATTTTCCATGCCACTTGCCCTGAGCCTCCCGCAGAGAAGGGATGCCCAATGCCCCACGTAAGTTTTGTATGTCTTTTGATGTATTATCTTGATTTCCCCACCTATCCTATCCCCCTGGATGGGATAATAAGTTACAAGTAAGGAAGGGACATGTGTAAGCTATTCCCTTATTTTATATTTCTCTGCACTCTGGTTATATTGAGGAACTAATTGTGGTTGCCACGCCGGAAAAAGTACAACACACCCACGAGCATCTATCAGGTAAAGACCGTGTAGCCGTACTGCTTATGGGCTACGGCGAAGTCGAAAGCTACGAAGATTTCGCCAACTATAACGAACAGGCTTTAAATCTACTGACAGCCAAATTCGCACCAGTACCGACCTGGATTTATCCCCCTCTGGCAAAGCTTTTGGCGCTATTTGACCGCCATGAGTGGGGACACACACACCACGATTTTATCTCTCCACACAACGCCATCTTTGAACAGCAACGGGCTGGGATTGAGAAGAATTTACAAGAAAAATGGGGCGATAAGGTTCAAGTTTTCAAGGCTTTTAACTTCTGCGCTCCTTTCCTACCCAATCAAGTCTTGGCAGAAATCAAAAACCAAGGCTTCGAGAAGCTGCTAATTTACCCACTGTTGGTTGTTGATTCTATCTTTACTAGTGGGATTGCGATCGAGCAAGTTAACAATGCTCTCGTTGAGTTGGCTGATGGTGAGGAACACTGGGTTAAAGCACAGCGTTACATTCCTTCTTTCTTCAACGAACCAGCTTACATCGATTTGATGGCTCATCTGGTTGAAGAGAAGATTGCTGAGTTAGCAGGAGCTTATCTCCCTTCTCAAATCGGGATTGTGCTAATGAATCACGGCTGTCCCCATAAAGCTAAAGGCTTTACTTCTGGGATTGCCGAAAGTGAAGCAATGTATGATTTAGTTCGGGATAAGTTGATTAACCGTTATCCGTTAATCTCGGTGGGTTGGCTCAATCATGATACGCCCTTAATTGATTGGACACAGCCAAACGCCGAGCAAGCTGCAAATAACCTGATTCAGTTGGGTGCAAAAGTGGTAATTTTTATGCCAATTGGCTTTGCCACAGAAAACCACGAAACGCTATTGGATGTACACCATATCATCCATGCTTTAGAGAAACAGCATCCTGGTACGAACTACGTACAAATGGCTTGCGTTAACGATCACCCAGAATTTTTGGCAATGGTGGCCCAATGGGCTGATGATCATATTGCAGAGTTGTTGTCAGAGCAACCTTTGGCAGTTAATCCCCAACTCGCTGGAGATCACCATCACCACCATCATCATTAAGTTTTGAGTTTACGAGGGTGGGTCTAGCTTTGCCCACCCTACAACTAATTTACGCCTCGCAGCTTGCGAGTATTATCAACTAAACTCTGAGCAAATTCATCAAATCTTTGAGAAAGCTTCTCATCTACTAGCTTGCCTTCAGGACTGAATGCACCCCAAGCTTGTCCGATCGCAATTTGTTCTGGAATTACCCAACCATGCACCCATCTGACAATTAGCCGTAGGTCATTTAATGCGTTACTATTTGACTGACCGCCCAATACGCTGATTAGTCCTGTCACTTTATCAGACAGTTGCTCAAAGCTCATCAAATCTAGAGCATTTTTCAGGACACCACTAACCCCACCATGATACTCAGGTGTGGCTAAAATTAATCCATCTGACTGGCTGACAGTATCCTGTAACCGCTTAACATCTGGGTATTCTAGATACTCTTTTGCGCCAGTGCAAAACGGTAACTGCAACTGTCTTAAATCAAGAATTTCTACCTCTGCACCAAGGGCTTCTACCCTTTGCACTGCTACTTGTAAAGCAAGCTGCGTATAGGAGTTTGGTCTTAAACTACCACCAATACCAACAATTCTCACCATAATTAACCTACAAACTATTAACTAGCTACTATCACCAGATTTCTTAAAAAGCGGAATCGTTATGACTATGTTTATCTTAGCGATTTGTGTCCGAATGTGTCAAATTAATCTCTGCTGGAAAATTTGAGGATGAAAAAGTTAGGAGTTAGGAGCCAATACGGTTCGGTTAAAGGGGAAAGGGGAAAGGGAAAAGGTTTTGAATAAATTTTTACCCTTTACCCCTTACCCAGACCACAAGGAAAGTGAAAAATGCTTATCCGAACCGTATTGAGTTAGGAGCCAGAATAATTATCCAGGTTGCTCAAATTTATGTAATAACCGGAGAAACATGGGAATGCTTTTGTGTGGAAGTTAGACTAGATAAGAAAAGTGTAATTTCCAGTTATTACAATTTTTGGTAGAAGAATAGGCATAAAACCATAGCTCAACTTGTGCCAGCAGACAAAGGGTAATTATTATGACAAATTTGGGAAAAAAAGCATTGGTAAAAAGGCAGTCATCAAAGCGAGTTGCTTGGGTTGGTGCGAAGGCATTGCCCGCCGTAGGCATCGCAGCTAGCTTGATTATGTTACCAGGAATTTTCGGGAGTAGCCCCGTCTTGGCACAAAAACCAGAGAGTACTTCTAATACTTCTAGTACCTCTCTAAACTATGGTGATTTGCTTAAGAAAGCGAAGGCGGGAGAAATCCAAAAAGTAGAGCTTGACGAAACCGAACAGCTAGCCAGAGTTTATCTCAAAGGGCAAAAGGAAAATACGCCACCGCAACAGGTGAGACTTCTGGCACAAAACACAGAGTTAATTAACATACTCAAAGATAAGAATGTTGAATTTGGCGAGGTTTCCTCTGCTAACAGTCGAGCTGCTGTTGGGCTGTTGATTAATCTTATGTGGATTTTGCCACTGGTAGCTTTAATGCTATTGTTCCTCCGACGCTCTACAAATGCTTCTAGCCAAGCGATGAATTTCGGCAAATCCAAAGCTCGTTTCCAAATGGAAGCCAAAACCGGAGTGAAATTTGAAGATGTCGCCGGGGTTGAAGAAGCTAAAGAAGACCTTGAAGAAGTTGTTACTTTCTTAAAACAACCAGAAAGATTTACGGCTGTAGGTGCGCGGATTCCCAAAGGAGTGCTCTTAATTGGCCCTCCTGGTACTGGTAAAACTTTACTAGCAAAAGCGATCGCAGGTGAAGCTGGTGTCCCATTCTTCAGTATTTCCGGTTCAGAATTCGTGGAAATGTTCGTTGGTGTGGGTGCATCTCGCGTGCGTGACCTTTTCAAGAAAGCCAAAGAAAATGCCCCATGTCTAATATTTATCGATGAAATTGACGCAGTAGGTAGACAACGGGGTGCTGGTATCGGTGGCGGTAACGATGAGCGCGAACAAACCCTCAACCAACTGCTCACCGAAATGGATGGTTTTGAAGGCAACACAGGCATTATTATTATTGCTGCCACTAACCGCCCAGATGTTCTAGATGCAGCGCTGCTCAGACCAGGACGCTTTGACAGACAAGTGATGGTGGATGCACCGGATCTCAAAGGGCGACTGGAAATTTTGAAAGTCCACGCACGCAATAAGAAAATTGACCCTAGCGTATCATTAGAAGCGATCGCTCGTCGCACTCCTGGATTTACTGGCGCAGACTTAGCCAACCTACTCAACGAAGCTGCTATTCTCACTGCTCGGAGACGCAAAGAAGCTGTCACCATTTTAGAAATTGATGCTGCTGTAGATAGAGTCGTTGCAGGTATGGAAGGTACCGCCTTGGTAGACAGCAAGAGCAAACGTTTGATTGCCTATCATGAAGTTGGACACGCTTTAGTAGGCACATTGCTCAAAGACCATGACCCTGTGCAGAAAGTTACATTAATTCCACGGGGGCAAGCACTCGGATTAACTTGGTTTACTCCTAACGAAGAACAGGGGTTAGTTTCCCGTTCCCAACTCAAATCCCGGATTACTGCTACTTTGGGTGGTCGCGCCGCCGAGGAAATCGTTTTTGGTAAGCCAGAAGTTACCACAGGTGCAAGCAATGACTTGCAACAGGTGACAGGGATGGCGCGGCAGATGGTGACACGCTTCGGGATGTCAGAATTAGGCCCATTGTCTCTGGAAAACCAGAGTGGAGAGGTATTTTTAGGACGCGACTGGATGAATAAATCAGACTATTCTGAAGAAATTGCCGCCAAAATTGATTCACAAGTACGCGAAATTGTCAATAACTCTTATATCAAAGCAAAAGAACTGTTGGAAGAAAACCGCATAGTTTTGGAGCGTTTAGTAGATTTGTTAATAGAAGAAGAAACAATTGAAGGCGATTCATTCCGCCAAATCGTTGTTGATAACGCCCAAGTAGCTGATGCACAATTAGCTGTACCTCATTAGACATCTGATGAAAAATAATGTAGAGACATAGCAGTGCTAAGTCTCTACAATAGTTCTAAAGAACACATAACGTAAATACGTCGTTTCAAATTTTTATTAATCATTACTTTGATAGAAAATAGACCCACAGTGTAGGGGCAATATATGAATTGCCTCTACACTATATAATTTTGCGTAAGTCCTAAAATATTTTGGGAATCTTCTTGTGCAAAAGTAGAAGGCTACCCAATACGGTTCGGATAAGCATTTTTCACTTTTCTTGTGGTCTGGGGAAAGAGAAAGGGATAAAGGGTAAAGGATTTATTCAAAACCTTTCCCCTTTTCCCTTTCCCCTTTAACCGAACCGTATTGGAAGGCTACCTCAGCATTTCCACAAACTGGTACATAAAGCCTTACTACTGTAAAGCTTAAGGTATTGTATTATATAGACCCAATCAACGTACTACAAGTGGAAATAGACATTATGAAACATAGATTTTGGGCAAGCTATTTGCTTGCGGCTTTAGCATTTCTTCCTTTAGAACCTGTAATGACTACACAGGTTTTGGCAACAGAGTCGGTTGTCCAACTGGCACAAGCCAAATCTGCTTATACGCAATATATGCAACTCGGCTATAACGAAACCAAACGGAGAAACTATCGAAAAGCTTTAGGATATTTTCAGCAAGCAGAACGGCTACGTCCTGGAGATAGATATGCTACTTCTGCAATTAGAAATGTTACAAGTTACATCCAACGCGGTAGAAATCGTATTGCCTTTGTCCCAGGTAGACCTGGTAGGGTAAGGTCAGCAGGAACACGAGGAAGTTGCTTTCAAACTGGACAAAATATCATTCCTCTGACACCGACAGATAAGGAAGCTCAACGAACCACAGCAGAGCGTCCCACATTATTTTTCTATGTTCCTCAAACCTCGACAACAGTACAAGCACTAGAATTTGTTTTGCGGGATGATGATAGCTCCGACCCATTGTATAAAGGAACTTTCAAACCTGTTGGGCAGAATGGTATTGTTAGTGTAAATGTACCTGCTAATCAGCCATCTCTACAAATCGGTAAAGAGTATAGTTGGACTTTTTCAATGATTTGTGATACCAACAACCGCGATAAAGACTCTTATGTAGAAGGTACAATAGTGCGATCGCAAGATGAAAATCTATCTCTTCAATTAAACCAACCAAACACAGACTTGGATCGCGCAGTTCTATTTGCAACTGCTGGATTTTGGGAAGATTCCCTCAGAACTTTAGCTAATTTACGCCGCCAGCGTCCTAACGATCCTGAAGTTCAGAAATATTGGGAAGATTTGTTGAATTCAGTAGAGATTAAAGAAGTTGTAAACAAGCCTTTATTGCCCTGTTGTACTGTTCAAAAATAAATTAAAAATTACTTAAAAACCCGGTTTTGATAGAGAAGCCGGGTTTTTACCATTCATAGGTTTTGAGACGCGATAAATCGCCGTCTCTACAAGATTTTATGTTACAAAAACGACGTTCATTTCTAAGAGGATGTTTGAAAAGTCCTCTTCTTGGTAACAAAACGTTTAGATCCCCCTAAATCCCCCTTAAAAAGGGGGACTTTGACTCCGCTTCCACCCTTTTTAAGGGGGGCTAGGGGGGATCAATGAGTGCCTAAAATCACAGCCAACTACTTTTCAAACAACCTCTAAGTGTGCTGCGATCGCGTACCCGCTCACCGGAGGCGATGGTCTCCGACCGACCGGAGGTCATCGCAAACGAGACAGTTAATCTGAGATATCGAACAATTAGTTTGCAATACTTAATATTAGATTATCTAATAATTAGTTTTCCATGATATTGTGTTCATCAGTACATATTTTTTTGTATGCATCGTGTAGACTCTATTTGCGGAGTAAGATTGCTACATAAATTTATGGTAATTCGAGCGCCAAGCAGCAGCAACCCTAGTTTTGCTGTGGTATTAACCTGACTTACAGTTTGGTTATTTCATTCCATATAGAGCAACTGAAGTCTACATTTTAGTTGCTTTGAAAGCATTCCATTATTACATTCAGTGTGGAGTTAGCAGTAAATGCTAGCCCAAAACTTTGTATGGAAAGGATTTTATCAATCTGCCATTTGAGTATTTTTTAGGTGGATGTCAGCAGTTGAAAGCAAACATATTTTTGTCTACTCATCAGACACTATGCCACGTAGTTATAAGGATTTTACAAACAGTTAGGAATTAGCGATCGCACACTGACGTTAGACGAAAAGCCATTAGCTATACCCAAATCAGCAATCACACTAGAGAAAACAAAAAAGCTTATGAATACAACACGCAAGTTTCGTTTAGGTGCATTCGTTCAAGCCACCGGTCATCATATATCCTCTTGGCGACACCCCGATGCACAAGCAGATGCTGGATTGAATTTCGAGCATTACAAGGAAATTACCCAGACTGCCGAACGCGGCTTGTTTGATGCAGTTTTTCTAGCAGATAGCCCAGGAGTCTGGGGTGGCGCTCCAGAAAGTCAGTATCGCAACGGTAAAATCGCCCATTTCGAGCCGGTCACTCTTTTCTCAGCCTTGTCCTCTGTTACCAAAAACATTGGCTTCATTTCCACCGCCTCGACTACTTATGAAGAACCCTACACCTTGGCCCGGAAGTTTGCCTCGTTGGACTACTTGAGTAACGGCCGCGCAGGGTGGAATGTAGTCACTACAGGCAATGAGAACGCCGCCCGTAATTTTGGGCTTGAGCATCATCCAGAACATAGCCAGCGTTATGAACGCGCCGAAGAGTTTGTGGAAGTGGTAAAAGGTCTGTGGGATAGCTGGGAAGATGATGCTTTTATCCGTGACAAAGAATCTGGTGTCTATTTCGATCCAGACAAACTCCATACACTTAACCATAAAGGCAAATATTTTTCTGTCCAAGGCCCTTTAAACGTCGGTCGTCCGCCTCAAGGCTACCCCGTGATTGTTCAGGCTGGAGCCTCGGAATCTGGACGGGACTTAGCTGCACGCACCGCCGAAGTGATTTTCACCGCCAATCAAACCCTAGCTGATGCCCAAGAATTTTATGCTGATGTGAAAGGGAGATTAGCACAATATGGGCGATCGCCAGACGATCTAAAAATTATGCCCGGTGCCTTCCCAATCATTGGCCGTACCGAAGCAGAAGCTCAAGAGAAATACGAATTTCTGCAATCTTTGATTCATCCTGATGTCGCCTGGGGAATTTTAAAGAACTACTACAAAGGTGTGGATCTGTCGAAATATTCTCTAGATGATGTGGCTCCCGAACTGCCCAGCGACACCAACACTAACAAGAGTCGTCTCAAACTAGTCAGAGATTTGGCAACTCGTGGCACTCTCACACTGCGTCAGTTGTATCTCTCTCTTGCCACCGCACGAGGACATCGCACCATCCTTGGTACACCCGAAACCATTGCTGACCAGTTAGAAGAATGGTTCAACAATGGTGCAGCAGACGGCTTTAATATCATGCCGCCAATTCTCCCCACAGGATTAGATGAATTCGTTAACCAAGTCGTTCCCATCTTGCAAAAACGCGGACTGTTCCGTACCGAATACGAGGGTGGTACCTTGCGTGAAAACCTAGGATTGCGTCGTCCGGTCAATCGTTTTGCTGCAAAACAAGTAGACAAGAGCCTCGTGTTGGCGTAAATGACTTTGTAAGAATTCAGCACCCAGGAGTCAGAATTCAGAATTTAAAAGGAATGTAGTATGACCGGGAAATTTATGTATGAAGTATTCTTCTGATTCTTTAACTATTCTGACTTCTGAATTCTGACTCCTGAATTCTTACATGACTTTTAATATCTGCACTGTGCTTAAGCAGCCATGAAAAGTCATTAGCTATACACAAAACAGCGATACCAAAGGTAAAGCTACCGCTAACGCAATATAAGAAAAAAGCTTATGACTACAACACGCAAACTTCGTTTAGGCGCATTCATTCAAGCTACAGGTCATCACATATCAGCTTGGCGGCATCCCGATTCACAAGCAGATGCTGGGCTAAATTTCGAGCATTACAAAGAAATTACCCAAACTGCCGAACGCGGCTTGTTCGATGCGGTTTTCCTTGCCGATAGCCCCAGTTTACAAGACAATAGTGAACCGGAGGTGCTGAAGCGCAACGGTAAATTAGCAAAGTTTGAGCCAGTGACGCTATTTTCCGCACTAGCACCATTAACCAAGCATATTGGCTTTGTTGCTACCGCTTCTACCACTTATGAAGAACCTTATACCCTTGCTCGGAAGTTTGCCTCGTTGGACTATCTGAGTAACGGTCGGGCGGCGTGGAATGTAGTCACCACAGGTAATGAGAATGCCGCCGGTAATTTCGGACTTGAGCATCACCCGGAACATAGCCAGCGTTATGAACGCGCCGAAGAGTTTGTGGAAGTGGTGAAAGGCTTGTGGGATAGCTGGGAAGATGATGCTTTCATCCGCGACAAAGAATCTGGTGTATATTTCGATCCAGATAAACTGCACACACTCAACTACAAAGGCAAACATTTTTCTGTCAAAGGCCCTTTAAACGTCGGTCGTCCGCCTCAAGGTTATCCAGTGATTGTGCAAGCTGGTGCTTCTGAAGTCGGTAGGGATCTGGCGGCACAGACTGCTGAAGTTATTTTTACTGCCAACCAAACCCTGGAAGACGGGCAAGAATTTTATGCCGATGTAAAAGGCCGATTGGCTAAATATGGTCGCCAACCAGACGATTTGAAAATCATGCCGGGTGTGTTCCCAGTGATTGGACGCACTGAAGAAGAAGCCCAAGAAAAATACGAATTCCTGCAATCGTTAATTCACCCATCGGTGGCATGGGGCTTACTCAAAACACGTTATAAAGGCATCGATTTATCTGGCTATTCACTCGACGATCTTGCACCACCGTTGCCCAGCGATACCAACGGCGGTAAGAGCCGCCTCAAGTTACTGACGGATCTCGTCAATCGCGGCAACCTAACGCTGCGTCAGTTGTATCTCTCTGTCGCTACCGCGCGCGGTCATCGCACCATTATTGGTAGCCCTGAAAGTATTGCTGACCAGTTAGAAGAATGGTTCAGCAATGGTGCAGCAGATGGCTTTAATATCATGCCGCCAATTCTCCCCACAGGGTTAGATGACTTCGTTAACCTAGTTATCCCCGTCTTGCAAAAACGTGGATTGTTCCGTACTGAATATGAGGGCAATACCTTGCGTGAAAACCTGGGATTACATCGTCCAGGTAACGGTTTTGTTGCCAAACAAGTGGACAAGAACCTGGTAGTAGCGTAAATAAATTTTTCACAGATGCTTATGCCATACCTTTTAAACTGCACCTTCTGTAGATCGCCGCCTACAGAATTTAGAAAATTGTAGAGACACGCGATTGTAGAGAGACGCGATAAATCGTCGTCTCTACAAAAAATGTATTCGTCAATAGCAGCATCGGACGCTGAAAAAAACCTGTAATTTTTGTGCCGTAGGCAAGGAAAAAACATGACTGAATATAGCCGATTAAAGACCTCACGCTCCGCCGCAATCAGAGCAACCCTTGATTATCCGGTAATCGATACCGACGTTCATACCAATGATTTCACACCAGCGTTTGAGGATTACATCGCCAAGTACGGCGGCGTGAAACTTGTAGATGAGTTACGTAAAACCGAAGCCTCCCGTCTTAACTCCAAGAGCAACGGGAAAGATTGGTATCAACAAACGCCTGAAGAACGCCAATACAACCGCACAATCCGATCGCCTTGGTGGGCGAGAGTTACCAAAAATACGCTGGATCTCGCTACTTACACCCTTCCTGAATTGCTCTATGAACGTCAGGCGGAGCAAGGCTCAGACTATTCCGTGCTGTTTCCGAATAATGTCCTAGCACCTGCTGGAGCCAGTGCAGAGAATCGTCAGGCACTGCAACGCGCGGTTAATCATTATCATGCTGATATTTACCGCAAATATAGCGATCGCCTGACACCGGTAGCTGGTATTCCCTTAACCAATCCCCAAGAAGGCATTGAGGAGCTAGAGTTTGCAGTAAAAACACTTGGGTTAAAAGTGATTAATATCACTGGCGGAGTAAAACGGCCGATTAAAGCGATCGCTGATAAATATCCAGCCGATAAATTCCCCGAAATCGCCAAATATGCGTCTTATATCGACTTTTACGGACTAGATAGTGAATACGACTACGATCCTTTCTGGGCCAAAGTCGTGGAATTGGGCGTACCCGTCACCACCCATTACGGTAGCCAAGGTTGGACTGGACGCTCTTCCATTAGTAACTACATGAACAACCATATTGGTCACTTCGCCGATGGTTCGGAAGCATTTGCGAAGGCGTTGTTCTTCGGTGGTGTTACCAAGCGTTTTCCACAGTTGCGTGTAGCGATGCTCGAAGGTGGTGCAGATTGGGGTGCCCGCGTCTACATTCATTTGGTAGATCGTTTCTCCAAACGCAATATCAAGGCACTGGAAAATTACAATCCAGCATTGACAAATCCTGATGAGCTATTTGAAATATTTGAACGCTATGGTGCAGAAATTACTCAAGGGCATTCCCTCGATAAGGATGAATTGACCAAGACTGTACTGGGAGCTTCATTTAGCCGTCATAGCCGTGCGCCAATTGGTAGCGAATTGGATGATTTTGCAGCAGCAGGTATTGAAACAATTGAAGACATCCGCGATCGCTGGGTGAATAGTTTCTTCTTTGGTTCCGAGTCTGACGATCGCACGATCGCTACAGCATTCAATGACAAAGCCAATCCCTTGGGAGTCAAAATCAACGCCATCTATTCCTCCGATGTTGGTCACTGGGATGTACCAGACTTAACTTCCCCACTAGCTGAAAGTTGGGATTTAGTTCAAGAAGGCGTTATTTCCGAAGCCGACTTCAAATCCTATGTATTCGCTAATCCCTACAAGTTTTACACCCAAGCTAACCCTGAATTTTTCAAGGGTACTGCGATCGAATCCAAGGTAGGTAACACCGAATTTAAACAAGTGGACAAGAGTCTGGTGGTGGCATAAAAACCGAGATGAGGGCGTGGGGAGGAGATGAGGAAAAATAATCAATGCCCCATGCCCCAATACTACTCGGTTAAGCATTTTGAACTCAGAATTTGGTTTGGGGAAAAGGTTAAAGGGTAAGGGTTAAAGGTTTTTTCTTTCCCTTTTCCCCTTCCCCTTTTCCCCTTAACCAACAAGTATTGCCCCATGCCCCATGCCCAAATAAATTAGGAGTCACAACCATGTCCGTTGAACAACGCTCTTACAATGGTTCCTTGCCTTATCTTTTCTCGCCTGTTTCTGATAATGCCAAGCAACCTGCACCCTTAGTACTGTTTCTGCATGGAGGACGCGATCGCGGGACGGATCTGAATGTGCTACTAAAATGGGGTCTACCTCGTTTCGTAGATTTATCCGACTCATTACCTTATGTCTTCGCCGCACCCCAGATTTTGGCTGAACAAACTTGGGCAGATCGAGCAGATGACGTGCTGGCTTTGCTTGATGAACTGATTGCTTCCCAGCCCGTTGATCCAGCGCGGGTGATATTAGCCGGGTTTAGCTTAGGCTCGGCCGGGATCTGGCATATCGCTGCTTTGCATCCCAATCGGTTCACCGGTCTAGTACCTGTATCTGGACGTGTACCCAAGACACTTGGAGAAAGCGAACTAGCTGCACTCAAAGATATTCCCGTTCAGATATTTCAAGGTGGACAAGACAAAAATCTGCCAATAGAGGATACAGAGAATTTTGTTGAGCGCTTACGCAAAGTCGGCGGAAAAGTCGATTTGACAGTGTTGCCAGAAGGCGATCATTTTATTGCAGATGAGGTATACAGCGATCCGAAGTTGCAACAGTGGCTAGTTTCCCTGAGCCGTCGCAACACTGCTTTAGTTGTCTGAGGCACAAAACCCCAAAAGTCAGCGCTCAGAGACTTGGTAAGAAGCAAGGGAGCAGGGGGCAGGGAAGCAGGGGAGGCAGGGGGAGCAGGGGAGGCAGGGGAAGAAGAACTATTTATTGATTCTTGAGCCATTCCCCATTCCCCATTCCCCATTCCCCATTCCCCATTCCCCATTCCCAATTCCCAATTCCCCATTCTCCATTCTCCATTCCCATGACTTTAGCAACCACCAATCTTGGAAAAACTGGATTAACTGTTTCCCGCCTTTGTCTTGGTACCATGACCTTTGGATTGCAGACTGACGAAGAAACTTCTAGAGATATCCTTGACACGGCAGCCGATGGCGGAATCAATTTTTTGGATACAGCCGACGTTTATCCCCTCGGCGGCGGGCTTGCCACTGCTGGACGTACCGAAGAAATCGTTGGGCGCTGGCTCAAAGGGAAACGCGAACATTTTATCTTAGCTACCAAGTGCGTCGGCCGGGTTGGCCCTGCACCTTGGGATCAGGGTGCTTCGCGCAAACATATTTTAGATGCGATCGATGCTTCCCTACGACGTTTGGGAACTGACTATATCGATCTGTACCAATTGCACTCCGATGATGCTTCCACCCCACTCGATGAGACTCTAGAAGCACTAGACGCGGTAGTTCGTGCTGGCAAGGTACGCTACATCGGGGTTTCCAACTTCTTAGCGTACCGACTCGCCCGCGCCTTGGGTCGCGCCGAAACGCGCAATCTAACCAGATTCGTCTCAATTCAGCCCCGCTACAACCTGTTGTTCCGCGAAATTGAGCGAGAACTATTGCCCCTAGCCAAAGAAGAAGGACTGGGTGTAATTTCCTACAATCCCTTGGCGGGTGGTCTGCTCACGGGGAAACATATTCTCGCTCAAGGCCCCACTTCCGGTACACGTTTTACGTTAGGTGCTGCCGCAGAACGTTATCAAGAACGCTATTGGCACGATCGCGAGTTCGATACTGTAGAGGAATTACGCACAGTCGCGGATCTCGCCGGATTTTCCCTCACCACCCTAGCAGTAGCTTGGGTTTTATCTAATCCCATTATTACTGCCCCCATCATCGGCGCTAGTCGCCCACAACAACTTGCTGACAACCTCAAGGCAGTGGAAGTAAAACTCGACGACAGTTTGAAACAAAAGTTAGATGACTTAACCGCCGAATACCGAAGGGGAGATTCTCTTCGTTAGTTTTAACTGATTTTCATAATTACGAATTGGTATTAGTCGCTTGCAAACTGGAAGATTTAAGCATATTAACGCCCAGAGTTTTTGGAAATGACAACCAAAATTCCTTCAAATCAGAAATATCTCATGGATAAAATAGCTAGCATTAAACGCCGTCGTTTTCTCCATTTCGCTACTTCAGGGCTATGCGGCTTTTCTATGGCATATCTGTTAGGGAGTTGTAGCGATCAAAGCGAACAGTCTTCTTTGCTAAACAGTACTAATGCCAGTGAAACTTCCCTTGGAATAAAAACGAAAGTTCTCCGCATGGGATATCAAAGTGCGGGGGATCTCTTCAGAAATCGGAAAGTTTTAGAGAAACGCTTGGAACCGTTGGGGATTAAGGTGGAATGGGCACAATTTGTCCAAGGGCCCCAACTTATGGAAGGGATGGCTGCAAAAAAAGTTGATGTGGGATCTGTGGGAGAAACACCACCAATTTTTGCACAAGTGGCTGGGTCAGAACTTGTTTATGTAGTCGGTACACAAAGAAACCAAAGGACAGGGACAAGTAGTGTTATTGCCGTTCCACCGGAATCTCCCCTTCAGAAGTTTGAGGATATTAAGGGTCAAGAAGTTTACTTTCAAAAAGGCTCGGCATCGCATTACTTTATTATCAGAGCCTTGCAATCAATCGGCTTGACTCTCAAAGATATTAAAATCAGAAGTCTTCCCACAATCGAGGCACGGGCTGCTTTCCTCGAAGGTAAAATTCCCGTTTGGATGACAGGAGATCCCCACTATGCGATCGCCCAAAAGATGGGTCGAATTCGAGTCCTCAAAGATTCTGTTGGGCTAGATTCTCCTGGTGCTTACTATATTGCTGACAGAAAGTTTGCCGAAGAAAACCTTGGTTTGCTAAAAATTATCATTGAGGAGCTTAATAAGCTCGATAAGTGGGCAGAGGCAAATCGAGGTGAAGTTGCCAAATTGATGATTTCTGAACAAAAGCTCGATCCAGATGTGGTAGAAATAGCGATGTCTCGTCGCACTTTTGTAGGACGTAGAGGACTTAGCCCTACGCTGATAAAAGAACAACAACGTGTAGCGGATTTATTTTTTGATGAGGGTGTAATACCAAAGAAAATCAACATTCAAGATGCGTTACTTCCGCCTGATATCTATACTGCAATTACCCCACCAGAAATTATGATCTAGTGATGTACAGTAGGGAGCAAGCTTGAAATTCTTTTGGTAGTTTTTCTCATTCATTTATGTCTTAACTTATCTGATAGCTACTATAAGTATTGCTAAAAGACACACATCAAGCTTGTAATTTTCATAATAGTGAATGGGCAAAATATCCGTCCCAAAAAAAACTTTTTTTCTAGCTAATGTGCAAATTTAATGTCCAAAAGTTTATTAATTAAACGAGTAAGTAAGTCAGCTACAACCAAACAGCAAAAGTTTTTAAACAGTGCTGCCAGAAGTCCTTAATACCACCGGACGGCTTATATAGTCGTCCATTTTTATCTTGCAGAACAGCCAAAATGATGCTAGTGGATCGACCTTCATGACGAAAAAGACCAGACAATTCAAACCCTTTCAACGTGCTGCTGATGCACCAAACCTACCATCAACTCCATTCAGGTTCATTTTGTATTTCGTTAACCAGTTTCGCTGGTGGTATGTGTTAATGGTGAGCCTGGAGATGGTACACGCAACCTGTGGCGTTATGTTGCCTTATGCCATTGGTGAGATCATCCGAGGTGTGACGAAATCAACGGGCGACAGCCAGCCCATTTTTGATGCCATGAGGCAACCCCTGATGCTGTTCATCGCCTTGAGTGTGGGTGAAGTAATATTCGGGCGTTCGGCTGGACTCTTGCAAACTATCCTCCATCCAATCCACCGACAACATATTGTGCGATCGCTATATGCCTACTTGCAACACCATTCGCATCGCTATATGAGCAGCAGTTTTTCCGGGGCATTAGCACATCGGATTAGCGAAACTTCTCTGGGTGTTACTCAGACGATGCAAATGTTAATTACTGAATTTATGGCAGTAATTGTTGTGTATATTGTTGCCACGATGTTACTGTATCGCGCTTATCCTCCCCTGGCTGCACTCGTGGGCGTGTGGGCAGTTCTTTTCATCACTATTTCGTTCTGGCTGGCAACTCGCTGCCGAATTTACTCTCGGAAAGCCGCAGCCGCAAGAAGTGAGACAACTGGTATCATTGTAGATACAGTAACAAATCTTACCAGTAGCCGATTGTTTGCTCGTTTGGGTTTTGAACGACGTTATTTGAATGAGCAATTAAGCCGCGAACTCAAACAGGTGAGAAAGTCCAACTGGTATTCGGAGCGAATTCGCTGGTTTCAGTTCATCTCGGCAGCCATTCTGAAAATCAGCACCCTGTATTACTCGCTCTTTCTCTGGAGTCAAGGGAAGATCGCTACTGCTGATTTCGTCGTCGCAACTAGCCTGTCGCTATTGATCATCATTGAAGCCCGGAATTTGAGCCGCCGCTTTCTGGAATTTTTTGAACATATCGGCAATGTTGCCAATGGTGTCTTTACCATCGTTCAACCCCACGAGTTGGTCGATCGCGATCGCGCGATCGCACACCCAATTACCCAAGGTAAGATTGAGTTTCGCCGGGTGAATTTCAATTACTCTGATGAAAAGAAAGTTTTCAACAACCTTTCTGTCACCATCCAAGCCGGACAGCGTGTCGGATTGGTAGGTTTCTCTGGTTCGGGAAAATCCAGCTTTGTCAATCTCATTCTGCGTTTATTCGACCCCCAATCTGGACAGATTATTATTGATGGGGTCGATATTCGAGACATGACTCAGGATGCCCTACATGCTCAAATCAGCTTGATTCCCCAAGATCCATCTCTGTTCCATCGCACTCTGCTAGAAAATATTCGTTACGGACGCTTAGATGCAACCGATGAGGAAGTGTTCGAGGCGGCGCGAAAGGCTAATGCTCACGATTTCATCATCCAAAGTCAGGATGGTTATAATTCTCTGGTGGGTGAACGTGGTGTCAAGTTATCTGGAGGACAGAGACAACGTATTGCGATCGCTCGCGTAATCCTCAAAGATGCGCCGATCCTGATTTTAGATGAAGCCACCTCTAGCCTCGATTCAATCACCGAAAAAGCGATCCAAGATACCCTCGACTTAGCAATGAATGGGAAAACGGTCATTGTGGTGGCTCATCGACTATCTACCATCGTCCATCTAGACCGGATTTTGGTGTTCGATAAAGGTCGCATTATTGAAGATGGTTCCCACGCTAAACTACTGGCACTTGGCGGTGCTTATCACAGGTTATGGAAAATGCAAGCAGGTGGATTTATCCCAGAAAATCCTGGCGAGGAACGCATACATGAGGTTCGCAGTGGCACAGATAACGTTCAAAAGGGAATGATCGCTTGACATTTGCCGCTACTTGAGGTTCAATTCCAGATTTAATTCAGGAATTGTGCGGGAAAGAGTCTATAAAACTTATGACTTCAGATATCAAACCCATTTTTGATACCCTGGCTGATGAGGAATCTGCCATCGACTGGAATCGTTTGTTGGTCGAAATCCTGACCGTTTTCGACTGCTCTACAGGTACTATCCATACCCTAGATTGGGAAAGCCAGTTATTGCACCTAAAGGCTTACCAAAGCATTCCAGAATTTCTGTTGCCTAAAATGACGGTAATTCCTATCGGCAAAGGGATGGCTGGTGTCGCCGCCGAACGTAAGCAACCCGTACAGATTTGCAACCTGCAAACTGACGAACAGGGGGTGGCCAAACCCTCAGCAAAAGAAACTAAGGTAAAAGGCTCCATCACAGTGCCACTTATGCTAAATGGCAGATTGTATGGAACCTTGGGTATTGCCAAGTCTGTTTCTTATGAATTCACTTCCAAAGAGGAAGAGATATTAATGGAGATTGGAGAGGCCATTAGCCGGAAAATCGTCAGTTAACAGGATTAGCAACTTTGCTAAACTGATTTAACTGACGTTCTTGGCACTATTTCTGACTAATGGTTTCTGGTGTGATGGCTGCATATTGTTCGCTACTCAGCATCGCTTCCTTGATATTGATTGGTTTAGGAATCACTTTTTCTGTGGCAAACAAATCTGCAATTTTCTGTTGATTTTCCATGATTTCTGGCGTAATGGGTCTTAAGCCATAAGTTCGCCTTCCAATCATTGTTGCTAAAATATCTTCATCAATTTTGAGATGAGGAATAGTCAGCTTTACAACTTCTGCTCGGTTCTTTTCACCCCATTGACCTGTGTTATCTATCTCTTCAAGAACCAATCGTACTAATTTCGGGTTTTCTGTGGCAAATTTTCGCGCAGCCATGTAATATCCGCCCTGAGTAGAGATGCCGCTAGCATCTCTCAAAACACGAGCATTTGCCTTTTTTTGTGCTACAGCTAAATAAGGGTCCCAAGTTACCCAGGCATCTATTTTTCCTTGAATAAAAGCATCACGGGCTTCTGAAGGAGGGAGGCTAATGGCTTGAATATCACTATATTTCAAACCAGCCTCTTCTAAAGCTTTTATTAATAAGTAATGGGAAGCAGAACCCTTTTGGAAAACTACTTTCTTACCTTTGAGATCAGCTAAAGTGCGAATTGACGAATTATTTTGGACGATAATTCCACTTCCTTTACCTGTGCTGGGTTTATTACTAGCAACATATACTAAAGATGTACCAGCAGCTTGGGCAAATATCGGTGGAGTTTCGCCTACAGAACCAATATCAACTCTACCTACATTCATTGCTTCCATCAGTTGCGGCCCAGCGGCAAATTGTGCCCATTCAACGGAAACACCTAAAGGCTGTAAACGCTTTTCTATCAATCCTTTAAGTCTGACTAGATCCCCAGAGCTTTGATATCCCATACGGACAGTTTTAGTTTTAAAACCAGTGGTTTCATTCCCTGCATTTGGGGTTGTCACTGAACAACTAATTAAGGTAGTTGAGATTGTTAATAATCCAGGTAATAGGAATAGTGAAAAACGCTGAAAAATATTAACTCGTGGCTGTTTGAAAGCGGTAATCATGGACGTGATACTTTGTTTTTATTTTGCTAATAGTTACCGATGTTCAGTAGGCTCACATCTGTAAATTGGTGTCAACTTAAGCGCCAATCCTTTTAAAACTTCATTTCCAGGCAGAGGCTAGAAATATTCCTCATTGATTGGGCATTCTGAAAGAAGACTGAACACCTATGACATCTGTTCGTCTCTACTGCGTATTGCTCTTAATGTAAGTTCAATGAAACTCTTCTAGACTTGAACTTAAGTTCAAGTTTCTCTCTGATTCGGAGAGGGGCGGTTTTGTGTGGTAAAGCCTTTTATAGGCCTTTTTATTCATATTGTTAAGCGAACACCACATAAACCGTCAAACATTACATTATCCTTAACCCAAAGATTTAAACTTTTTGAAGCTGAAGGTTCTTCTGGAAAAGTTCTTGAACGTTTTTCCAAGCATCGGCAGCAGCTTCGGCATTGTAGCTAGGGCGATGGTTGCAGAAAAAGCCATGTCCTGCACCAGAATAGCGAAATATAGCATGAGGAATCTGATTTTTCTTCAATTCAGCCTCAATCTGTTCCGTTTGTTCTAAGGGGATTCCCTGATCGTCAAGGCCAAAGAAGGCGTAAATGGGGCCTTTGATATCAGGAGTGCGGGTGATGGTTGGTTCTCCACCACCGGGAGTTGAGTTGGGAATACCGCCACCATAGAAGGAAGCTGTAACTTTAATATCTGGTAAAGTGGCAGCTAGATAAACTACGTGACCACCAAAGCAGAAACCAATGGAGCCGATCGCATCTCCTTGCACATTTGGTAAGGTTTTTAAATAGGCGATCGCAGCCTTAATATCACTCAATATTTCCTCGGCTGTTGTCTGTTCCTTATATCCTCTTCCTTGCTGGACATCTTCAGGGGTGTATCCACCCTCAAAACCGGGAGCAGTGCGTTGAAATAAAGTCGGTGCGATCGCAACATAGCCTTCTTTGGCAAATTTCTCAGCAACTTCTCGAATGTGAATGTTAACCCCAAAAATTTCCTGAATCACAATAACGGCTGGGAAGCTTCCCTTTTGTGCAGGTTCAGCTAAGTAAGCATCAATTTGCAAATCCCCGTTAGGAACTTTAACTTGAGTGGTGCGAATTTCTGTGTTTGTCATCTTAGGGATTAGCCTGTAATTACTTTGAGAACGAAATGTTTTGTGGTAAGTTTTGTACAAAAATACTTAAACTTTACCGATTTACCGTAGTTTATAGAGTAGTATTTCACAAACAATGTCCAAAGGCAAGTCCCAATACTTGTCGGGTTTTGAGGAAAAGGGGAAGGGGAAAGGGAAAAGAAAAAACCTTTAACCTTTACCCTTTAACCTTTTCCCCAAACCCAATTCCGAGTTAAAAATGCAAAACCCGAGCAGTATTGAGGCAAGTCCTTATTTAAGAAGGAAATAGCTTACGGGAATAGGGAATAACTTTTTTCTGTCCCCTAAATTCTGAGATATCCCAACAGGAGAATGAAAATGGCGCTCAAAGCAGTTCATCATATTCAGGCAACTTATCCTCAAGAGGTAGAGGATGCAATGCTATCTTTCTACAGCAGAATTTTGGGATTGACTGAAATTCCCAGACCTGATGCGGTTAAAAACGATTCAGGAGCCTGGTATCAGGTGGGAAACATTGAATTGCACGTTAGTAGAGAGAAAAACGCCAATAACCAAGTATCTAGAAGACATTTTTGTTTCCAAGTCGATGACTTGAACACCTTTGAGAAACACCTAAAAGAATATGGAGTAGAAATTATTCCCGATCAACGACCACTACCAGGATGCGTGCGGTTTTTCCTCCGCGATCCCGGTGGGAATCGTATAGAGATCGCAGAGTTCGTCAAGAGTACTTAAAAAGTATATTCTTTACATTTTGATTGTCTAAGAATATGCACAAAGCAGCACCAACATCCCGAATCCTGATAAAAAATACTTAATATTGAAAAGAGCGATCGCTCTTTTCAAAACAAAACCAGTAACTAATCTGTTACGCAAATAAGATTGCACATCAACTGGTGAGGTTGTCCTTTGTCCTTGGTAAACACTAATGACTAATGACTAATGACTAATGACGGTCTACACAGAAAATATTGCAATATGTAGCGCGTTAGCTTAGTGAGGTATTGTATTCAAACAAGAATCCCTAGCTAGCAACTAAAAAATTATAAACGCAGAGATGATCAGACTTAGCCCAGAACACTTGCAAACTATCCGCACCCATGCCGAAAGCACTTATCCAGAGGAGTGTTGCGGTATGATTTTAGGCTATTTGGCTAGTGAGGGCAAAATTGTAGTAGAAGTCATGCCAACAGAAAATGCCTGGAATACAGAAGCGGGTGCTGAGTTTTCAGGGGAACGCACAGCAGAGAGTAAAAGACGGCAATATGCGATTGCACCCGAAGTTATGCTAAAAACCCAAAAGGAAGCACGTAATCGCTCACTGAACATCGTCGGCATTTTTCATTCCCACCCAGATCATCCTGCTATCCCTTCAGAATGCGATCGCTTATATGCTTGGCAAGGATACTCGTATATAATAGTTACCGTCCAAAACGGTAAAGCTGGAGAACTTAAAAGCTGGAGCCTTGACGATCGTCATCAATTCCAAGCAGAGACAATTGAAAATTTAAAATAACTGGCTTAGTTCAAAGACAGTCACTCGTAGCGGTTTTAGCCGCCAACACGGATAGAAAATTCATCTTCCCCACTCCCTATCTCCATAAGAGATACAGTTTTTCGATAGGATTAATATTCCGCTCTCCCAGATCATAACTGCTATGCTCAATCCCAATCTGGACGAAATCCAGTTGACCAAAGACGATTACGAACGCTACTCCCGACACCTGATTTTACCGGAAGTAGGACTAGAAGGACAGAAACGCCTGAAAGCCGCCAGTGTACAGTGTATCGGTACAGGTGGACTAGGTTCACCACTACTTTTATATCTGGCGGCGGCGGGTATTGGACGCATTGGGATTGTCGATTTCGATGTTGTTGATACTTCCAATCTGCAACGCCAAGTCATCCACGGGACATCTTGGGTGGGTAAACCCAAGATTGAATCGGCAAAAAACCGCATTCACGAGATTAACCCCTATTGTCAGGTTGATTTATATGAAACTCGCCTGACTTCCGAAAATGCTCTGGAAATCCTTGAACCTTACGATATCGTCGTAGATGGGACTGATAACTTCCCCACTAGATATCTAGTTAACGATGCTTGCGTATTGCTGAATAAGCCCAACGTCTACGGTTCAATTTTACGCTTTGAAGGGCAAGCCACTGTATTTAACTACCAAGGTGGGCCAAATTATCGTGACCTTTTCCCAGAACCACCACCACCAGGAATGGTTCCCTCTTGTGCCGAAGGTGGCGTACTCGGTATTTTGCCAGGAATTATCGGTTTAATCCAAGCAACCGAAACTGTCAAAATCATTCTGGGACAAGGTAATACTCTAAGTGGACGATTGCTGCTATATAATGCCTTAGATATGAAATTTCGGGAGTTGAAACTGCGTCCTAACCCGATTCGCCCAGTGATTGAAAAGCTGGTAGACTACGAAGAATTCTGCGGGATTCCACAAGCTAAGGCAGAGGAGGCAAAACAGCAGTTGGAAAGTCAAGAAATGACTGTTAAGGATTTGAAGGAATTGCTGGATAGCGGTGCAAAGGATTTTGTACTACTGGATGTCCGCAACCCCAATGAGTACGATATTGCCAAGATTCCTGGTTCAGTGTTAGTACCCTTACCAGACATTGAAAATGGCAATGGCGTTGCGAAGGTAAAGGAAATATTGAACGGACACCGCTTAATTGCTCATTGTAAGATGGGCGGGCGATCAGCAAAAGCCCTCGCCATCCTTAAGGAAGCTGGGATTGTCGGGACAAATGTCAAAGGCGGAATTACCGCTTGGAGTCGAGAAATCGATCCTTCAGTTCCAGAATATTAATAAGAGAGGCAGGAGGCAAGAGGCAGGAGAAATACTGCTTTGCCTCCGTTCTCTTTTACACCATGAGCAGAGCTAGTTTGCGCTTTAAGTCTTCCATTCCCTTATCTCTTGATCGCTTTTTTGGAATTAAAAGTTAAAAATTAAGAAAAAGAATAGTTTTTAATTAATTAATTTTGGTACAAAGCCAACAATAATATATAACGCAGTGTTAGCGAGTCCACGTACTCCTTCCCTACGGGACGCTGCGCTAATGGAGAAGCAAACTACCCGCAGCGTCTGTCTGCGACACGCTCCGCGAACGTAGAGAGCGTTTTGGAATTTTTAATTAATAATTTTTAATTTTTAATTGGAGCGAAGCGACTTGACTACCTCAAAATCTCATCTCAATATTTTATGGGTGCAAGTTTGGGTGTTAGCAGTAGTGCAGGGAGCAATTACTCTCACCTGGTTAATTTATAATATATATTTGCCACAACTTTTGACTCAGTTTGGTTTTCCCGCCTCGCTGGCAGTTGCTTTGGTATTAGTCGAAAATGCCTTTGGTGCGGTGCTAGAACCATTGATGGGTGGACTTTCAGACCAAGCTAGACGCTGGGTAGGGACTCGATTTCCCTTCATCTCAGTAGGTATGATTTTGGCATCGGCTTTGTTTATTGCCATACCATGCGTTGTGAGTTTGATTCCACCTACTACTGTAATGCGATCGCTCTTACCTATAGCATTGGTAGCCTGGGCATTAGCAATGACAATATTTCGTTCTCCAGCGATGTGCCTCCTGGGGATGTATTCTACACCAGCCCAGTTACCTTTAGCAGTAAGTGTTGTAACTTTGGCAGGTGGTGTAATTGGGGCTTTTAGACCGATAAGCTACAAGTTTATTCTCAGCTTAGGGCCAGTTTATACTTTTGCGATCGGTTCTTTCGTCATGCTGGCGGCGGCGGCTGTGTTGCGGTTAGTCAATGCTCCAGAAGCACCTGTGGATAGACACCAAATAGAAGTAGTAAAGTTGCCGTTACAAAAATTGGCTTTGATTTTAGGAACTGGTTTTGGTGTAGCGTGGGGTATTAGATTCCTCTTTGATGTTTTGGGTAAAGTACTCAAGACCCAACTGAATACTGATAATGTTGATCTGCTTATGGTGTGGATCGGATTAGCGATCGCAATTGCCAGCATACCAGCAGGAATCTTCGCCGTCAAAATTGGTAATCGTCAAGCAATGCTTTGTGGGATCTGTGCAATCATTCCTTCGTTAGTAATAATGATATCTGTGGGCGCACAAATCCCGATAATTCTATTAATCGTTGCTAGCTTTAGTTTAATTGTCAATGGCGCAATTCCTTTTGCTCTAGGACTAGTACCTCCTCGGTGGGCGGGATTAGGAATTGGGACGTATTTTGGTGGATTCGCTTTAGCAATGAGTTTGTTTGGTGTCATCTTTCCCAAGTTACAAGCAATAACACCTTTTGTTGGTGCAGTTGGAGGTGCATTGGCATTTTTGGTTGCTGGTGTTTGCATTGCGGTAAGTGGCATTTTTGAAACGCAGAGGAACGCAGAGGTTTAACGCAGAGGGACGCAAAGTTATCTTCTGCGTCCCTCCATGTATGAATTACGAATTACCTACGGGTTTAACTTGACTCAACAAATCGTGCAGTTTTTCGCCTTCAATGACTTCTGTTTCTAAGAGTTGAGTAGCGATCGCTTCTAGCAAGTCTCGATTCTGTCTAAGAATCTCTAGGGCTTGTTCGTGGGCTGTTTCCACGATTTCCTTGACTTCGCTATCAATAGCTTTTGATGTGTCTTCACTCACCGCCCGCCGAGGATTAGCCCCGCCATTACCCAAAAACATCGATTGTTGTCCTTGTTGGTAAGCTAATGGCCCTAAGACTTTGCTCATACCATAAGATGTTACCATCCGTTCTGCCAAGTCAGTTGCTCGTTGCAAATCGTTGGAAGCACCTGTTGTAATACTGTTAAACACAATCTCTTCGGCGGAACGTCCACCTAACAGAGTTGCAATCTGACCCCGCAATTCCTCTTCATTCATCAAAAAGCGGTCTTCAGTTGGTAATTGCAGAGTGTAGCCCAAGGCAGCCATCCCACGGGGAATAATCGAAATCTTTTCTACCCGACCGTTTCCTGTGGTTAGCGCCCCGACCATTGCATGACCAACTTCATGGTATGCAACAATCTTTTTCTCAGTCTCGTTCATGACGCGACTCTTTTTCTCTAAGCCGGCGACTACCCGTTCAATTGCTTCGGCGAAGTCTTCTTGAGCAACACTTTCACGCAGATTACGAGCTGCTAATAATGCTGCTTCGTTGACCAAGTTTGCTAAATCTGCGCCAGCAAAACCAGGAGTACGAGTAGCGATCGCTTTTAAATTTACATCATCTCCTAATTTTACCTTTTGAGCGTGAATCTTGAGAATTGCTTCCCGACCAGATAAATCAGGACGGTCTACCAACACTTGGCGGTCAAAGCGACCTGGACGCAGCAATGCAGAGTCAAGACTTTCAGGGCGGTTGGTCGCTGCTAGGACAATCACCGTTGCATCACCAGCCGCAAACCCGTCCATCTCCGTTAGTAACTGGTTGAGAGTCTGTTCTCGCTCATCGTTACCACCGTAGAAGCCGTTACTGCTACGAGACTTACCGATCGCATCTAATTCATCAATGAATATAATACAAGGAGCCTGTTTCTTTGCCTGCTCAAACAAGTCCCGCACTCTGGAAGAACCCACGCCGACAAACAATTCTACAAACTCGGAACCAGAGATGCTGAAGAATGGAACACCTGCTTCTCCTGCTACGGCTTTCGCTAAAAGTGTCTTACCAGTACCAGGAGGGCCAACTAACAACACACCTTTAGGAATTCTCGCGCCAATTTGCGTAAACCGTGCTGGAGTCTTGAGGAAATCTACAATTTCTACTAACTCAGTTTTTGCTTCTTCTACGCCAGCCACATCTGCAAAGGTGATTTTAGCTGATTCGCCTTCAACGTAAACCTTAGCTTTGCTCTTACCAATGGAAAGCGCACCTTGAGGACCACCGCCGCCACCACGTGACAGAAAGAATTGCCAAATACCAATAAAAATCAGTGGTGGAATCACCCAACTTAAGAGGGTTGTAAACCAAGTATTTTTGGGTGGAGGTGTAGCAGCGAACTCAACTCCCTTTTCTTCTAGCAGTTTGGGTAACTCTAAATCAAAAATTGGTGTAGTTGCAAACACCGGGCCCGGCTCGCCATTTTCTGTTTTTAGTTCGTAGAGAATCTGGTTTTGACCAACAGAAACGCGATTAACTTCCCCTTCTTGTACTTGATGAATAAATAGGCTGTAAGGAACACCAGTAGGGCCAGAAGCAAATAAACCAGGCAAAAATAGATTTAAGAGCAGGAATATTCCTGATACTGCCAGTAAGATATTAGCAATAATCCGAAACCGAGGTGATTTAGGTTGTTCTTTAATTGCCATAGATGTTGTTACCAATCCTTAAGAATGAAAACTGTTGAGAATGTAACTTTATAGTAGAGTCTCTTTTTAAGTCCATATAATTGAAGCAGCTTATACTGTTTCCAACCAATCAAAAATTTGAGCTAACTGATCCAGTGTTACCAATCCATATTGCCAGAGGGTCATAGCCAGGAAGTTGGGGGTCTGCTCACAATGTCGCAAAGCCAGAGAAATTGCTCCACCAGAAATACCCAACTCTTCTTCTAAAAAATGCACCAATTGATCTGTAGCTTTCATCGCAATGTTAAACAATGTTAAATAAGTTTTATTTCTGAGAGAGTTTGACTTGTGTGATGCAATGTCCAGGTTGCATTGCAAAGTTGTTCAATTTGTCTTAGATCCTTAAGGATACTACCTATTTTCATAATTTCTCCTGTTTAGCAATGTCGTAGCATTTTTTTATTTATGTAACTAAACTTAACAATTAAATTAATCTTTGGGAACTAACAAGCAAATACGGTTTACCGTACTCAAAGGCTTAACACCAATGGAAATGAGAAAATTTAATGAACAGAACGCCGTTCAAGAAGACGCAGAGATTGTGAGAAGCGAAGAGAAATCCCCAGCCTCCTCTTCCATATCCTGACTTTTCATGTTATGTGGAAAAGTCCACCAAAAACCTAACCCTCTAACCCCCTTCCCGACGCGGGAAGGCTACGGTGTACACACAAATCATCTGATCCCCCTAAATCCCCCTTAAAAAGGGGGACTTGAAGAAATTTCCCCCCTTTTTAAGGGGGGTTAGGGGGGATCGAAACACTGTTAGACAACTTTATAAGACTTGTGTGTACACCGTAGCCCTTTCTAAGGGGGGTAATTTAACTTGTGTTTACACTGTGGCTACGGTGTACACACAAATCATCTGATCCCCCTAAATCCCCCTTAAAAAGGGGGACTTGAAGAAATTTCTCCCCTTTTTAAGGGGGGTTAGGGGGGATCGAAACACTGTTAGACAACTTTATAAGACTTGTGTGTACACCGTAGCCCTTTCTAAGGGGGGTAATTTAACTTGTGTTTACACTGTAGGCTTTTAGAAGAGAGAAATAGAAGTGAGGTTTTCCAGATACCGTGAAACTGGGTTGGGGTTAAAGGTTTTTTCCCTTTTCCCCAAAAGCCGAGAAATATTGGTTGTTATGTTCCTTTTTCAGCAACAAAACTAACTAATACCACAGGCTGCTAGTTTTACAGCTAAAGCATTCGAGTATCGCCACGGTTGAGAACCTATGTCTGCGTTTATAATTTTGTTAAGCGATCGCATTTTTGCCCAAAATTCTCCGTGGGTAAAAGGGTGAGAGTATAGTTTTTCTTGCCACTTTACCAAGGATTGCCAACCATTGTGAATCCAGACCAATAATAAGGATGGGTAAGTAATTGCTCCCCTTCATCAGCACTGTTAGTAGGTAAAGACAAGTTCCCCAGTACTCCCAAACCTTCTAATTGACCATTTTTAACATAAATTTGCCCTTTGGCCATAGCTACCTGAGCCTGTCTGAGGGCTTCTGCCTTAATTGGAGCTGTCCTCAAGTTTTGATAAAATTTTGTCATCAAGGCTGCTGTACCAGCATCATTAACCGACCAAAGACTAGCAACACTAGTTTTCACGCCTGCCAGCACTGCTAAACCTGCAAATCCAAGCTCCGACTCTTCATCTCCTAATGCTGTTCTACAAGCACTCAGCACCAGCATTTCAACTTCGGGTTCATTAAAGCGCAACTGTCGTAATTGGTTCAAGCGTAACTTGTCTTCCCACAGTTGAATATAAGAATTACTCAAAGCGCCGGTAGTAAAATCGGCATGGGTTGCCATGTGAATAATCCCAAAAGGTTGTTGGCGGCGGATAGTTTTGAGATTTTCTAAGGTAGCTTGCTTATCTAACAATAATTTGCCCTGCCAAAGTTTAGACACCAGTGTTGATAACTCCAGGGGAACTGCTGGTAAAGGCTCTTGTCCTTGTGTACTCTGAGAAACCCCTAGCGCTAAAATTTGAGATTTTTTAATGTCTTTATAAAGGGTGTTAGTCAAGCTGATACTGGGCATCAAGCCAATGCTATATTTTTCTACTAGAAACCCCTTGCCATCATGAAGTGCTGCCATTGGAGTTGAACGTAACCCCATATCTGGTAAAAATACCAAATTATTGATTTCTCTTGCCTGCAAATCGGCCTCTAGTGGTGCAATTATCCAGCGATAAAGTTGTTGAGATGGACGCAAATAACCAGTGCGGCGACGGTTTTGTGGACTAACTATTTGGTCACGAAATTCTTGAGCTACTTGGAGAACTTTGGCTCTGGTAGTTTCTGGGATACGCTTGCGGATGGGGTCGCCTTTTCCAGTGACTACGACTATTTCCAGTTGGTCGCTATTCTGCTCTGCTAGAGTATTTAATTGTTTAGTAAATTTTTGAGATTTGCCCAAATTTCTCTCTGGTATTATCTCCACAGGAACAAAACTGATGTAAATAAATGCAGGTTTAACACCAGTTGCTTCTTCAATTTTGCGAGCAATTTCTTTGGCATCATCTAGTGTTTTAATTTTAGGATTCGGGATGCCTAAATGGTCGGCAAAATCATCTGTGAATTGATCTTCGGGTGTGGGATCGGTATTAATAACAGGGTTATCAATCTTAGGATTATTGAGACCAGGGACATTCGGTTTATCTGGAGTGCATTGGAATGAGCAAGGGGGAGGATTCGGGGTAAAAGTCGGAGTAGGGATTGGGGTAGGAATGGTGGGAGGAATCTGACTGACGTTGATTCCTATCTGTACAGGTGCAGAAGAGGAAACGCGGTCATTTGCACTAATTACAAAGGCATTTAGTGACCCATTTACATCAGTCGGAGGGGTATACACCAAAGTATCGCCGCTAGATAAGGTAGTTACACCAGGAATAACGGGAAGTCCATTGACAGTCAGATTTCCTGTATTCACTACATTAACTTGGATGGAGGTGATGTCATTATTAGCATCGCTGACCAGTGCAGCCAGACTAGAGAATGTCAAGGTAACAGGTTGATTGGTCTGGGTGTTGGGTAGCGATGAGTTTGCTGTTAATACAGGCGGAGTGTTGACGGAAGTAATGGTGATGCCGGTTGGGGTACCGATGGCATCTCCGCCAGTTGGCAAGACTGGAAAGTTATTTGAAGCGATTATTGAAGTGTCGCCTGTATTAATTGACCCTGTTGTGCCATTAACACTTGCATTACCGACGATAAAATCTACATTGTTTGGGCCACCATCATGTCGAATTCTAACCGTACCTCCCGTTGAAGGTTGGACGTTACCGCCAGTAAAAAATCCACCAGTTGCGATCGCTTCACCTGTTCCTGTTCCTTGAATCAGTCCGTTGGTTAGCACTTGCACATTGCCACCTTGAACAGTGTTTCCATCAACCAAATCGTCTGCTACGGACTGTGTGTTGATGTTGGTAAAACTAATATTGCTACCAGCAGTATTGGTAGTCTGTAAAGTAACGTTGCCACCTGTAACATTTCCAGTTCCATCGACTCCAATGGCGATCGCTGAGGCATTAATGGCATCATTAACGGTGATATTCTCTGTGGCAGTTAAGGTGACTGCGCCAGCCGTGCCAATAAAACTGCCACCTCCAAACTTGGCTACTGAGGAGTTAATCGCTCTAGTGGTAATGCTACCTGCTGTAGTTGTTGCGACTATATCGCCACCCGTACCTAAGCCACCAGCATTACTGGAAAACGAATCGATAGTATCAGTGAGGATATTGCCTGCCGCAGTCAAAGTCACCGTTCCACCCGTGGCATTGCCAACCCCTCCACTATCGCTGGTGTTGATCTGATTTAGGGTAATTCCACCATTGCTACTTACGACTTGAACATTACCTGCTGAATAGCCTTGTCCACTGGCAATAATGTTGCCTGCACTAATGTTGCCTGTCGCCAACAAACTTACATTGCCGCTTGTAAGGAAATTACGAGTTGTGTTTAGATTTCCTAGTAATAAGCTGGCTCCCGAAATGTTTATTGCTCCTCCGGTTGTCTGGATTGTGTTGGTAGGGTCAACAAAGTTTACAGAGCCACTTTGTGAGTTTAGGCTGAAGCTACCGCCGCCCAAGGCTAAAGTAGCTACACCATCGGTAGTTACTCCGGGTGTAGCTCCGGTGATGTCATTGATCGTAATATTGCCTGTAGCTTGTAAGCTGATATTTACACCCGAAGCTGCGATCGCACCCCATGAAACTGTATTCGCCCCAATATCTGCATCGCCAAAGGCAATATTGCCAGCTGTGCCATCAAAACTACCCACTCCACCATCGATAATTGTCAATGTGCTGGGGTCTAATAATAAAGTGCCAAAGCTACCATTTGCGGCTGAAGTATCTACCAAACCGTTGAAAGTCAAGAAATTTTTGCCTGATACTTCGACATTTCCACCATTCCCAAAATTTGCTCCTCCACGTGCCGAAATGTTACCAAAATATTGAGTTGTATCGTTACCCCAAACAATTACCCGTCCGCCGTTTCCATTCAAATTGCTATCGGCATTAATGACAGAGTTGGAATTAACATAAGTTTGATCTGCGTTGGGTAAAGTCCCCTTACCTTGGTAATCGCCGCCAATTAACACAGTACCGCCGCCATTGCTTCCAGAAGCGTTAATATTGGCATCAACCAACGCAACTTTTTTACCCAAAGCAATTACCGTACCGCCTATTTGACTTGATACATCCACTGTCCCAGAAACAATTGTTGTGCCTGGAGTTGTGGGAATCGTCACATTAGAGCCTGTCAATTTTACAGTCCCATCAGGATTGGCAGTTAACCCAGTGTTACCAACAGTGAGCAATTCAGGTATTGAGGCGATGGGAATTGTCCAGTTATTGGGTTGGTTGCTACTAGAGGCGAGGGGCTGAATTTCCAGACTCAGCAGATTTCCTGGCTGACTGAGACGCACCCAATTTTGCCCTGGTACAGATGTGATAGAAATCTGCCCTCCCGGTGCCGAAAGTTGCCCGGTGTTGACTACAGTACCACCCAATAAATTCAAATTTTGCCCAGCACCTACTGCCAAATTTCCAGCATTTGCGATCGCTCCTGGCTGGTTCATACTAAAGGCAAATCCGTTGGGGTTGCCAACTAAAGCGGCATAGTCATTAACACCAATAGCGTTGAACCAACTGCTGCCAAAACCAATGCCATTGGCTGTTGTCACCGTGAAAGCACCAGGTACATTTAAGCTGGCGTTTGATCCAAAAATAAATCCGGCTGGATTCATCAAGAAGAGGTTAGCATTGCCACCTGTTACCTGAATTAAGCCATTGATAACCGAGGCATTCCCGCCTGTAATTCGACCAAGGATATTTTGCAGCGCCGGACTAGCTTGAAAGTTGGCGATTTGTTCTGGTGAAATCCCAAATTGTTGAAAGCTGTGAAAGAGGTTAGCACCATCTCCAGAAGTTGTACCGCCAGTGATATTAAGTTGATTACCGTTGGGTGTAACAATTGTGTTTGTCCCATCGGCAGCAGGGACAATTTGTTGTGTTTGGGCTAATGCCGTACTAGTGACTGTCACCAGAGGCAAAATAGCTAAGACTGAAGCGGCGATTTTGTGTAGTAGAGGTTTTTTACGCCGCAAGATGAAGCGACCTGTGGGCAATTCTACATCGATTTGTAACTTGTCTCCTAATCCGCGTCGCCAAAGTGCTTGAGCGATCGCCTTCTGTGACCAGAGTATTTGTTCTGTTCTTCTAGTAACAGAGATGCTTTGAGAATGATTTCGGTAAAAGTAGAGGGGCTGTTTGACTCGGCGTACCTGGGTTACTTCTGAAAGTCGGAGACACAAATCGTAATCATAAGCACTACTTGTAAAGGATGCGTTCACACCTCCCACCCGATCGTAAACTGAACGGCGCATAAGACGGAAGTGGAAAGTCATGAAGTTTACCAATAGCCCCTCTGGGGAGTAAGGAATGTCACAGCGATGACCGTAGCCGATGACTTTACTTTTTTCATCAATATTTAAGTAGTCGGTGTAAACAAATCCTGTTTCTGGGTGGTGATTCAGTACTGTAGCGGTTTGGGCGAGGGCGGTGGGGGCTAGGATATCATCACTGTCTACGATACCGATGTAACTGCCGCTAGTTTGGGCGATCGCTATTTTACAAGCCGCAGAAACTCCTTGATGCTGTGCTTCTACTACCCGCACTCGCCTATCTTGTTGAGCATAAGCGTTTGCGATCGCCACTGATCCATCTGTAGAGCCATCATCCCAAATTAGCAGCTCAAAGTCTGGCCATGTTTGCGCTAAGACGCTGGCGATCGCTACCCCAAGGTAAGACTCCCGGTTGTAATTGACGATGACTATGGAGATCAGTGGTGGCATCGAAGTATTCCCAAGTTTTCTACCTGTTATCACAATATAATGCTAAGGGCTATCACTTAGAAAAAATTGCTGTTAAGTATTGTTTTAGTTACAAATCTTCTGAAATCTGAATGTCAAAAATATGATATTGAAATATTCATACAGCCATAGCACACTCAAAAATCAAAATTAGCCCAGTCGTAAAATAAGGCACCCACTGAGGAGAAATGAGAAAAGAAACAGAAACTGGCATTAAGCCGAAAACAATTACTCACAAAAGCATTATCTGTTTCTCTCATCAGTTAAATACTTGGCATCTAGCAACTACTACATGGAATAAGCACAGTTTCAGTTTTCAGTGCGGCTTGCTAATTCTTCCTGCGGTCTGGATTTTAACTGCAAATGGACTGAGAGCTACGGCGAATATATTGACACCAGACTCAACTCAAAAGATTAGTCAGCCAGAGTTACAAATAGTACAGGCATCAGAAACTGCCCCGGAAAATAACCCCAATCAAACCGAACCAAATCCCCAACCAGAAACACCACAACGAATTCGGGTTCGCAAAATCCAGGTTGTAGATAGCACAGTTTTTAATGAAACTGACTTTAATCCAGTTGTCAAACCCTTTGAAGAACGGGACTTAACTTTAGAAGAAATTAGACAAGCCGCAGATGCTATTACCCAGCTTTACTTAAATAAAGGCTATATAAATTCCAGAGCAGTTCCAGACATTCAGCAACCTAGTACCGCCGATGGTGTTGTGGTAATTAGGGTAATTGAAGGGCGTTTGATAGAGATTGAGATCGAAGGAACGCGACGATTAAATCCATCTTATGTTCGTAGTCGCATCCAATTAGGTGCCGGTACTCCTCTGAATACTAGTAAGCTCGAAGATCAACTGAAGCTGTTGCGACTCGATCCCTTATTTACAAATGTAGAAGCACGTCTGCGTCCAACGGGTAAAGTTGGTCAAAGTGTTCTCATTGTTAGAGTTGAAGAGGCTAACCCTTTAACTGGTAGCTTGGGTGTAGATAATTATTCGCCTCCGAGTATTGGTGCGGAAAGATTGGGTATTGAACTGCGCGATCGCAATTTAACTGGGATGGGAGATGAGTTAGCAGGCTCCTATTACCACACCCTTTCTGGTGGTTCCGATGCCTTTGATTTTAGCTATCAAGTTCCTGTGAACGCCATGAATGGCAAAGTGCAGATTAGAGCCGCATTTAATCGCAATGAAATTACTGAGCCACCCTTTGATGCGCTTGGCATTCGCGCCAACCAGGATCTTTATGAAATCAATTATCGTCAACCATTGATGCGATCGCCAAGAGAAGAATTTGCCCTATCTTTGGGATTTACCTATCAAGATGGTCAAACCTTCATCCTCAATAATCTCGCACAACCTTTTGGTATTGGCCCTGATGCCAATGGCGTTAGCCGCACCAGTGTAATTAAATTTGGTCAAGATTATATTAAGCGCGAACCTCAAGGAGCTTGGTTTTTGCGATCGCAATTTAATTTTGGCATTGACGTATTAGATGCAACCATCAACAACGACCCCATACCCGATGGTCGCTTTTTCAGTTGGTTGGGTCAAATACAGCGCGTGCAGCAACTCAGCGCCGATCATCTGTTAATTATCCAAGCAGACTTACAGCTAACACCAGATAGCCTTTTACCCTCCCAGCAATTTGTAATTGGTGGTGGACAGTCTGTAAGGGGATATCGCCAAAATATCCGCTCTGGGGATAATGGATTTCGTGTAGCGATCGAAGATCGGTTCACAGTCCAGCGCAATGAATCTGGATTATCCACAATTCAACTCGCGCCATTTCTAGATATGGGATCTGTCTGGAATCAGTCTAATAATCCGAATCTGCTACCCAATCAAACTTTTTTGGTAGGTGCAGGCTTGGGATTATTATGGAATCAAGCAATGGGAATTGATAATCTATTTTTACGGCTCGATTATGGACTTCCATTTATCGATCTGAGCGATCGCGGCAATAACGCTCAAGATGATGGCTTTTACTTTAGCCTTCGCTATCAACCTTAGTACACCAATATGGGTAGGCTTTCTTTCTGTAGCTATGCTGAGTGCTGTTAGCAGTAGCGGGGCGTTTAGCCCGTGCTGAATTATGAGTCAGAAGTTAGTATTTTTCCCCAGTCCCTAGTCCCCAGTCCCCAGTCCCTTATCTTATCAATCTTTCCTGACCTATGTCAGCATTTTTTGTTTTAAAAATCGCTGAAAAAACGTATTTTCAGGTGATTGGCGATTTTTGGTCAATTTATTTTTGATTATTTACTGAGCTAATCTGCATTTGGGGTGTACTCTCAATATACGGTAACTATCACACTCGACCTTTGAGATAAATTACACCCAGAGGTGAATACCATGAAAAATTATGCTGATAAGCAAGAATTTGTATTAAGTCAAATTACAAGTAAATATTTTCAGCGCCGAGATTTCAGTGGATGTGACTTGAGTGGAATTGACCTAAAAGGAATTAATTTAACTGGTGTTAACTTTATAGGAGCAGATTTGAGTGGAGCAAATTTGTGTGGCTGTGTTCTCACTCGTGCTAATTTAAGTGGTGCAAATTTGATGCAAGCTAGCTTACGCGACGCTAATTTATATGAAGCATCTTTGTGTGAAGCTAATTTGATTAATGTTGATTTAACACGAGCAAACTTGTGCGGAACTTTCTTATGGCGGGCGAAATTTACAGGTAGTAATCTTTGGGGTGCTTCTTTATGCGATGTAGATTTGAGAGAAGCAGACTTAAGTGAAGCTAAATTAATTGAAGCATCACTGATTGAAGCTAACTTAGTTAGAGCAAATCTCACAGGGGCAAAGTTATGTGGAGCAAAATTACTAGAAGCTAATTTAGCTGAGGCTAATTTAACTGGTGCAGACCTGACATGGGCAAATTTAACCAAGGCAAACTTGAGTCAAGCAAACCTTTGGGAAACAAACCTGATTTATGCGAGGTTCCGGGATACTATCATGCCTGATGGCACAATTAAGCAACCTCAGATAGTTATTTATTAGTTAGGAGTAGCCCTGTCAAAGTGAGATAATCTTGTGATTCCGTTTCCATGCTCTGTATGGGGCTTTCCTTTTAGCTGTAACCACAATTTTTTTCAGCTTGGGTCATGTTATTGCGTAAAAGTTGTCGTTTATCCTTTTCAGAAGCGAAATCGTTAATTTTGACGCTAAACCAAGAACTTTTTTAGGTCTTAATGCCGGAGCGCTTAGTATTGATGCCACCGAAGGTTCTGCGATTAAAACAGCTTTAAATGTCCTGGCTGGAGATGCGATCAGTTTTGACTATGCTCAACCCAACCTACGCCTAACCCATATTATCCAAACTTGATATTACCTATGCGGGAACTGTTATAACTAATGCTTAAGTCGTAGCTAACACAACTTAAACAATACTTATTAATGGTGAAGCTGTAGTTACAGACGCTGATTATATGATAAGTAAACTTGAAGCTGTAGTTAATACACCTTAAGCACTAATTATAGATACTCACTATATGATAAGTAATGCTTAAGCAGTAGTTAACACAGCTTCTTCTGTGGTTATAAATCCTCAAGCAGTAGTTAACACAACTTCTTCTGTGGTTATAAATGCTCAAGCTGTAGTTAACACAGCTTCTTCTGTAGTTATGAATGCTCAAGCTATAATTAAGATTAGATGAACGCTTTAGATATAGCGGTTCTGGCTTAGATGCAGCTTGGATGCAGTACAGTTTTGACCTCTCTCCTAAAAGGCTACTGTGTACACACAAGTTAAATTACCCCCCTTAATCCCCCTTTAGAAAGCTACGGTGTACACACAAGTCTTCTAAAGTTGCGCCACAAGCTTTTGATCCCCCCAACCCCCCGATAAATTGGGGGGCAAAAAGCTCTCAAAGTCCCCCTTAAAAAGGGGGATTTAGGGGGATCTACGATGATTTTGGTTTTCTAGAAAGATGTGTGTACACCGTAGCTTAGAAAGGGGAGAAAAAGAAATCTAGTTCCCTCCCCTTAGAAAGGCTACGGTGTACACACAAGTCTTCTAAAGTTGCGCCACAAGCTTTTGATCCCCCCAACCCCCCGATAAATTGGGGGGCAAAAAGCTCTCAAAGTCCCCCTTTTTAAGGGGGATTTAGGGGGATCTACGATGATTTTGGTTTTCTAGAAAGATGTGTGTACACCGTAGCTTAGAAAGGGGAGGGTTAGGGTGTGGTAAAACCCTGGTTAATCAGCTATTTCAGACTTGTGTGTACACCGTAGCTCCTAAAAGGAGAGATGCTTTGAATCTTACTCCCCTTCCTTTGAATGGAAGGGGGTTAGAGGGTTAGGTCTGTATTCCATGCAATTGGGAACCGCTATAAATTAAGAGAATTTACCAGTATTTATCTCATAAAAAGTATAATTATTTTTGTGGATTTTGCTGAACCAGAATGTATTTTCAGTAGGACATAGTAAATGTATAAATGTTACGAGTAACTAAATTTATGCCTTTGAGAAAACGTACATCCCGCGTTCTAGAAAATGCTGAGTTAAGATTTGCTGGACTCAAAGCAATTGATGCCAATCTGGATCTTGGAAATACTTGTAATTTAAAAGTCCTGACAGAAGTAATTGAGCAATTACGCAGCAAGTTAGAAGCTCATAATACTGCTCTCAGCACGATTGACTCTTCCAAAGTAGAAATTGAAGAATTAGAACAAACCTTGGGTACTTTCTCCGAAAAAATGCTCATGGGAATCGGCTTTAAATACGGCAAAGATAGCCGCGAATATGAGATGGCTGGTGGAGTTCGCAAAAGTGAACGTATCCGTAAAAGCAGAGCGACTCGCTTAAAAACTATTGCACAAAAAGCATCTATGCAAGGCACTCAACCCTTGTAGATGTGTAAGCAATACAGTTTGGATAAACAGGGGAGGAAAAAAGTTGTTAACCAGTAATTCTTTCTCCCCTGCTTGCCTCAACGCCCGATGACTAAAATTCGCGTTGTGAGAAAATAAAAATAGCGATCGCTAATAACAGGGCACTATAAAGTAAACCATAGCCAGCATTTGTAATCAGTGCAGTTGTGTCAGGTAGCGCTTGCAGACCATAAACGGCATCATTTTTTAAATCTAATCGAGATAAATCTGGCAAAATCAGAAACAAACCTTGAGTGATAAGTTCTATACCAGGGTTACGACTCAGACGACCTAGTTGGACTAAATCTTGAGTAATATTTCCAATTAAATATACCGCAAACGTTAAAATAGTCGCTAAGAGAGAAGCAGTAAAAACACCGAAGGTAATAGCCATAGCGGTGATTAATGACAACTGCAATACTAAGAAAATTGCAGCAATTAGAATACTCGCCGTTGGATGAGGAATGTTACCAAATTGCAGAAATATCAGATAAATTACCGTCATCGTAGCGACAAGTACAGCTAATACTGCGGATAAACCTAAGTATTTGCCCACAATAATTTCGCTGCGACTGACAGGTTTCACAATTAACACCAAAATAGTACGTTTTTCAATTTCTTTATTAACCAGTCCCGTACCAACAAATATTGTCACAATTAACCCGATGGCATTCATCGCCGCCATCCCGAAGTCTAAAAACATCTTGTCTTCAGTCGTAGATGCAAATTCAGGAAGCACGCGAAAGGCAGTAGCGAGTATAAGTGCATAAAAACCAATAATATATAGGATGCGATCGCGTACCACTTCCTGAAACACATTCTTTGCCAATACAAAAATTCTGTTAATAGTCATTTGTCATTTGTCATTTGTCATTTGTTATTCTCCCCCTGCTCCCCCTGCTCCCCCTGCTCCCCTGCTCCCCTGCTCCCCTCTCCTCTGCTCCCCTGCCTCATCCCTTCTCACTGCTGTGGAGGCGGCGATCCGGCAATTAATTTACTGGCGCGATCGCATTCAATTTCTGCAACTGTAATCTTATTACCTGAATTGCTGGTTGCTGCAACTGGTTCAATTCGACAAGATTTTTTCAAAAAATAACCCCGTGGGTTAGAACTTGGCCCTATCCAAATACTTAATAAATCTAATATATATCCAGACTTAGTATTAGCTACACGCGGCTCAATGCGCCATAAATCTTTCTCTTCATATTTACCCAGGCTTTTTTGAATTACTGCTCTACCTAGAGTTCCTACTCGTTGTTTTGCCTCAAGCAACCATTTCTCTACTTCTGACCAAGGTGTTTGATTTATTTGTTCTATTACTATTGGTTGAAGTCTTTCTAGAATTACAACACCGTTTTGCGGTACTTTCACCCGTTCTTCTGTTCTGACAACAACGGTACTACGTTTAAAAGTATCTGCTTGCAAACTAGGATATTGTTGAAACCAATGATCCATTACAAAGTAAAACTGAATCCAGCAACTTAGTAGCATACTACTAGCAACTAAAATTATGATTCTTTGGCGGTCTTGTGGCTTAGGAATTCTCGCTTTAGCGTCGGTGTCACTTCCTTCAATAAACTCCGGTATTGCTGTAATTAGTGCTGAAATTGTCGGCCAAAAAACGATTGTTCTTGGTGTAATTACATCCTGTTGATTTCCAAAAGCAAAAACACTTACTAAGAATCCAGTGATTACTGCCCCAACTGGCATAAAAGTGCCAGGAACTCTCAAAGGATCTTGAGTTGTATACCAAGCTGTGCCGGCAATTAAAAATAACCAACCGAAAAAGGCAATAATATCTTTGATATAGCCTGTAGCTAAATATGAAAGTACCCAAGAAAAAACACTCAAATAAATAAATGTCTGCCAAGAATAAGCTTTGGGTGGAACTAATACTTTTCTAATTCCTGCATAAAGCCCTTCCGCAAATTTAAAAATTCCAAATACATCTTTAAGTAGCGTATTCATGTTCCTCTTTCCACCTAATTAATTAATCACTCGTCTTCCTTTTAAGTAAAATCTTCCTATTTCGCACTAAATAATAAAACAAGAGTTATAGCACTATAACTCAGGGAATTCGCTATTAGTACAGTAATTATTAAATTATTACTTTGGAATTTCAAGTTGCCAAAAGTCCGCCATCGCCGACGTTGAGATATTGGTGCTTCCTCTTCCTCTTGTTTTTTAAGAAGTTGCTCATTTAATGATAGTAACAATACCTTTAAAATGAAAAACTTCATTAGAAAAGTAGAAAAGAAAATTATAAAAGCAGTTAATATTAATAACCCTTGTGTATTAGGTGATTTAAAGTTATTAAAAAACATATAATTAATTAATTCTGTTCTCACCTGGAGCGGTAAAATCGGTTCTGATACAAAAAATATGAACCAACCAATTACACTAGAAAATAAATTGATAGAAATAGCATAAAAAGTACTAGTTTTTTTGTCAAATTTGAGTCGATAATGCAAAAGATAAGCTTCGATGGGGATGGCAATCAGTACAAATAAAAAGTCAAACAGAATTCCACCAATGGGAAAAATCCTCGGAAGTATCCAATTCTCAGGCATAAGTGGTCAAGGGTAAGGTTTAACTGTAGAGAGTATAACTGGGATAGTGAGGGTGATGGGGGAAATTATTACATTGTTCTTGTCCTTTACTATGCTCGTGTGCCAGTATTCCCTGATTGATATTGTTAATACATCAAGCTGATGCTTGTACGGGGACGCTAGAGAGGTAGCTTCTCTACCTAAGATTACAAGACGTTAGGTAAGATTAAAGACTGCCACTTATAGCTTTTCGAGAGATGACAAGGAACGGTATCGGTATTCGCACGGCGCAAGTGCGTCAAGAACGGCTCATTGGTCAAATTCACGTTTACGATGGCGTGGGTAAAGGTAAGTCTCAAGCGGCTTTGGGTGTGGTTTTGCGCTCTATTGGTTTAGGGATAAATACGCCTAGTGATTCTAACCGTGTTTTACTGCTGCGCTTTTTAAAAGGGCCGGAACGTGATTATGACGAAGATGGAGCGATCGCAGCTTTGCAGCGTGGATTTCCCCATTTAATAGACCAGGTTCGCACTGGGAGAGCCGAATTTTTTGGCCCAGAAGAAATTACTACCTTTGACCGAAATGAGGCGATGCGGGGTTGGGATGTTGCCAAAGGTGCGATCGCTAGCGGTTTATATTCAGTTGTCGTCTTGGATGAAATTAACCCCGTTCTGGATTTGGGTTTACTACCAGTAGATGAAGTGGTAAAGACATTAAAATCCAAACCCCAAGAATTAGAAATCATAGCTACCGGACGCGCCGCACCGCAAAAGTTGCTCGATATTGCAGATTTGCACTCAGAAATGAAACCTCATCACCATCCCACAGCCAAAGCCTTATTCCTTGAAGGGATTGAAATTTATACTGGTGCTGGTAAAGGCAAGTCTACTAGTGCTTTGGGTAAAGCTTTACAGGCCATTGGTAGGGGAATTAATCATCCAGGGTCTACCCGTGTGTTAATTATGCAGTGGCTTAAAGGTGGTAGCGGTTACACAGAAGATGCTGCGATCGCCGCTTTGCAGCAGTCATATCCAGAAGTGGTGGATCATCAGCGCTGTGGTGGAGATGCGATTGTTTGGCGCAATTCCCGGCAAGAATTAGATTATGTAGAAGCCGAACGAGGTTGGGAAATCGCAAAAGTTGCGATCGCCTCTGGAATGTATAAAACTATTATTCTCGATGAACTCAATCCTACCGTTGACTTAGAATTACTCCCCGTTGAACCCATTGTTCAAGCTTTGCTCCGCAAACCCCGCGACACCGAAATCATCATCACTGGTCGCTGTCAAAATCAACCAGCATACTTCGACTTGGCTAGCGTTCATTCAGAGGTTTATTGCCACAAACATTATGCAAATCAAGGTGTAGAACTTAAACGAGGGGTAGATTTTTAGATATTGCATCTGAATTCGTAATTCGTAATTCGTAATTCGTAATTCGTAATGTTATCAAGCTTGAATTTTTGGTGAATTTTCTTCCTTCTCTGCGAGACGCTGCGCGAACGCGCTCTTTGCGTCCTTCTCTAACGAGACGCTGCGCGAACGCGGTTCGTTCTCTGCTCTTTCAAATTTAATGAGACAGACGAGTAGGGCTAGCATTGTAATGCTGACCCTACAAGCAACTAAGGCTGTTGGCGTATTCTTTGCCAGACAGTAAAGCCCAAAAGAATGACAATACTACTGGCGGTAGTCATCATCACAGCCAAACTCATGCCTTGTATTCTCATTGCCAGCAAGTTGAAAAATAAGGTAATTGACCAAAGCGTGAACGCAGCATGGCGCTGGGAAAGTCCCCAAGCAAGTAAGCGGTGGTGCAGATGATCTTTGCCAGGAGTACTAAGAGGGTTATTTCCTGCTAGTAGCCGCCGTACAAATACTTGGGTAGTGTCTATTACTGGCAACAATAGAAATAAAACCGTGGGAATTAGTGCATAAACTGTGTTTTGTTGCAGTTTGCCTAAAATACTAGTTGCTGCCAGCACATAGCCAAAAAAGTATGCTCCGGCATCACCCATAATAATTCGCGACGGATGGAAATTATGGCGCAAAAAGCCTAATGCAGCACCTCCTAAAGCTGCAAGTACCAAGATTGCCGCCGCACGGTTATTAAATTGGGCTGCAACCCCCAACAAACTCATAGCGGTAATAAAGCTGATTCCTCCTGCCAAACCATCCATACCATCCATCAAGTTGATGGCGTTGGTAATTCCTACTACCCACAGTACTGTCAGCAACATAGACAGGAACGAGTCGATGGGAGTACCAAACAGCACTCTTACACTGATACCATTAGCTACTAGCAACAGTGCCGTGACAATTTGCGCCCACAATCGAACAGAGGGTGGTAAGCCGAACTGATCGTCGATAAAGCCCACCAGGACTAATATCGAACCTCCTAACAGAATAGTGAGCACCTGAGCCAATACGTTTTGGAGTTCGATCGGTCGTAAAAGGCTAGCTAATACCAGCGCGGCAATGACACCCGCGTAGATAGCCAGCCCCCCTGCATTGGGTAAAGGTTCGCGATTGAGTCGCCGAGCGTTGGGTTGGTCAGCCCAGCCTACCCGTAAGGCGAATTTGCGGACTGTCGGAATTGAACGCCACGTTACAAGCCAAGCCAAAAGGAACGTAAATACTACTGCCAACCAGCCGGTGCCGCTAGGGTCGGCAATACCAAGGTACTTAAGGGAGTTGTCTAGATTCATCTCCCAATTCAAGCATTACTGCCAGTATCTATAAAGAACATCACCTGTATATTAATCAATTTTTTTTATTTCCATTTGTAACTTGAGCTGATTGAGAGATTAGCACTCTTGCTCTGTGAGTGCTAAATTGTCTAATGGAAGCGCTGGAGAAATAAAACATGGCGAAAATTATTGCATTTGACGAGGAATCGCGGCGAGCTCTAGAAAGGGGTGTTAACGCCCTTGCTGATGCCGTAAAAATCACCTTGGGGCCTAAAGGTCGTAATGTCCTTTTAGAGAAAAAATTTGGCGCACCTCAAATTGTCAACGATGGTATCACTGTTGCCAAGGAAATTGAATTAGAAGATCCTTTGGAAAATACTGGTGCAAGACTCATCCAAGAAGTGGCCTCAAAAACTAAAGATGTTGCTGGGGATGGTACAACCACCGCCACAGTTTTAGCACAAGCCTTGATTCGGGAAGGTTTGAAGAACGTCGCGGCGGGTAGTAACCCAGTTAGCTTGAGACGCGGGATCGACAAAACTATTGAGGCATTGGTACTGGAAATTGCCAAGATAGCCAAGCCAGTAGAAGGAAGTGCGATCGCTCAAGTTGCCACTGTTTCTGCTGGTAACGATGAAGAAGTTGGTCAAATGTTAGCTCAAGCAATGGAAAAAGTCACCAAAGATGGTGTAATTACCGTTGAAGAATCTAAATCCCTGACAACTGAACTAGAAGTAGTTGAAGGGATGCAGATTGACAGGGGTTACATTTCACCCTACTTTGTCACCAACAACGAGCGGCAAATCGTGGAATTTGAAAACGCCCGGATCTTGGTGACAGATAAAAAAATCGGCAGCATCCAAGATTTAGTACCAATTTTGGAAAAGGTCGCCCGTTCTGGTCAACCCTTGCTAATCATCGCTGAAGATGTCGAAGGTGATGCCTTGGCAACTTTGGTAGTGAACAAAGCACGGGGTGTACTAGCCGTGGCTGCAATCAAAGCCCCTGGATTTGGCGATCGCCGCAAAGCTTTGTTAGAAGATATTGCTATTCTCACCGATGGACAGTTGATTTCGGAAGAAATCGGCTTAAGTTTGGATACTGCTGCTCTAGAAGCATTGGGAACTGCTCGCAAAATCACCATTGACAAAGAAAGCACCACTATTGTCGCTGGCAGTGTCACCAAGCCAGAAGTACAAAAGCGGATTGGTCAAATTCGCAGGCAGTTGGAAGAAACCGATTCTGAATACGATCAAGAAAAACTGCAAGAACGCATCGCCAAGCTCGCTGGCGGCGTGGCAGTGATTAAAGTGGGTGCGGCAACCGAAACCGAACTCAAAGACCGTAAACTGCGGATTGAAGACGCGCTGAATGCCACTAAAGCTGCTGTGGAAGAGGGTATTGTTCCTGGTGGTGGGACAACTCTAATTCACTTAGCTAAGAAGGTACAAGAGATTAAAAAGACCCTACAAAATGACGAAGAAAGAATTGGAGCTGATATTGTCGAACGAGCGCTAGAAGCCCCCTTGCGCCAAATAGCAGACAACGCTGGTGCAGAAGGTTCTGTAATCGTCTCGAAAGTCCGAGACAGCGAGTTCAACATTGGCTACAACGCCGCTACTGGCGAATTTGAAGACTTGATCGCGGCTGGTATTATCGACCCTGCCAAAGTCGTGCGTTCAGCTTTGCAAAACGCTGGTTCCATTGCTGGTTTGGTCTTAACTACCGAAGCGATCGTTGTTGAAAAGCCAGAGAAGAAATCTGCTGCTGCCGCTCCTGATATGGGCGGCATGGGCGGCATGGGTGGCATGGGCGGCATGGGTGGTATGGGCGGCATGGGCATGTTCTAACTTCTGCTCACCCAGATAAATATTTTTTCAGCAGTTTGTCTTGTTAAGGCAAACTGTTTTTTTATAGCATTGCTGATTCAGAGCCGATATGTTATCTCTATTGCTGGGAAGTAGCTGGGCATAAATAAAAGTAAGCTGTTAAGCATTTAATTTGCACATTGAGATCGCAGGGGGGCAGGGAGCAAGGGAGAGGGTTTGCAGCTTTTAATACCATAAAAATGATGCAATTTAAATGACGATTAGCTTAATCATCATGGTTATCAGTTATTAGTCATGAATACAACTAACTACTAAAAAAATGCCGATTCCTAAATTTGCAAATTTAAAGAACTGCTTAATTTAAAAATTACAGTCTTTGTATTAATTTTTGTAATATTAATAGCAAAAGCTGAAATAAAGAAAAACGCCTAATGGGTTCTGAGTAGGGAATTTTACTTCTTTACTAAGAACTGTGTAAAGAGGAACTTGTTTAATTGCCAATGCCCAATGCCCAATGCCCAATTCCCAATGTAGGTAATATTGTATGGTACGAAAACTGCGTCGTCTTCCCAAAATAGTAACTAGGCTATATAAAAAAGATGAGTTCCATCACCAACCAGGTACTATACCTGGAACAATTTTTATTGATGAAGATTCTCCGCCACCGATAATTTTCTTGATTGACTATAACCAAACTAATTTCATTCGCAAACAAATGGCAACCCCAGAAGAATGTGTTCCATATCTGGAGATGGAATCTATTTCTTGGGTAGATGTACAAGGTTTAGGCAGTCAAGATATATTACAACGATTGGGTCACGTTTTTGAATTACATCCTCTCGTTTTAGAAGATATAGTCAATGTACCAGAGCGTCCTAAAACTGAGGATTATGAAGACCAGTTACTATTCATTGCCCGGATGGTAGTACCAAAGGAAAGATCATGTGGTTTTTACAGCGAGCAAGTAAGTTTGATATTAGGTAAAAATTATTTACTGACAGTCCAAGAAGAACCAGAACATGATTGTTTTGAAGCGGTGCGATCGCGAATTGAAAAAAACAAAGGTATCATCCGTAAGCAAGGAGCAGATTATTTAGCTTACGCCGTGTTAGATGCCATTATTGATGGCTTTTTCCCGGTACTAGAGCTTTATGGGGAGCGAATCGAAGAGTTGGAAGAGGAGGTAATAGTTAAACCAACCCCACAAACACTACAAAATATTTATCAAATTAGGCGAGAACTACTGCAATTACGTCGTGCTATCTGGCCTCAGCGAGATGCAATTAATTCTTTGATTCGAGATGGCAGTGATTTGATTAGTGAAGAAGTGCGAATCTACTTGCGAGATTGTTATGACCATACAGTGCAAGTTATGGACATGGTAGAAACTTATCGAGAACTAGCATCTGGATTAATGGATGTGTATCTTTCGGCAGTGAGCAATAAAATGAATGAAATCATGAAAGTACTAACGGTAGTTTCAACAATTTTCATTCCACTGACTTTTGTGGCCGGAATATATGGTATGAATTTCAATACCGAAAAATCGCCATATAATATGCCTGAGTTGAATTGGTATTGGGGCTATCCACTTTGCTTGGCAGTTATGGCAGTGATCGCACTTGGGTTGCTATTCTTTTTTTGGCAACGGGGCTGGTTGCAAAACTCTGTAACAATTAAGCGTAATTAATAATTGCAGATGGAAGAAGAATCAAATATACATTCATTATTACAGGAGTTAATATTTTAATTCATGAGGAGTAGCGACCAGAATTTAGTAGTTTTGACAGTTTATATTATCGGTGTTTCCTATATCTTTAACCGCATGGTTGAATCCATCGATGATCAAGTTAAGTTTGAGTTTAAAAAAGGAATAGTTGACGAGCAACTCAAAGAACAAAATCTTGATGATAAAATTGGAATTTCCTTTAAACTCAAAGCCTCATACCCAATTGACGATTTGAAAGATTTAGGAATTAGCATTGAAAATAAATCTGATAATGTTGCCCTATACGTTGACTGGGATAACAGTTCTTTAGTAGTTGAACATAGCAAGCAATCGCGTCGCGTCATTCGGAAATCACCAGATTTAACCCGCGACTTAGCAGTACCCCAAAGTCCGAGCTTGATTGCTCCCAAGAAAACACTTTCTGAAACAGTGACAGCAGAAGATGTATTCGAGCGCGATCAAGTAGCTGGAACCTATTCAGCAAAAAAACCACTAATTGATATCAATGGGCTGCAAAAAGGGCAAAAAAAGCTGTACAACGACTTTATTAACAGAAGAAAGGAGTTGGACTTTTCCCTGCAACTGGTACTCAGAGTATCTGAAGTGCGTTTAGGTCTAGCCCCAGGCCGTGATTTTCCTCCCATTAGTATTATCAATTGTCCTTTCACAGTCAGGAAACTACCTTGGACTTACGCTCTACCTTGGAATAAAAAAAAGCAATAGCAACCAGACAGACTACGCCATCCAAGATTACACTGGATCTAAGGAGAGAGTAGACGCAGGCGGTTGCAGATCAGTCATAGTCACTGATTTGAGGAAAGTCCGGGCTCCCGAAAGACCAAACTTGCTGGATAACGTCCAGTGCGAGCGATCGTGAGGATAGTGCCACAGAAAGATACCGCCAGATCAATTAAAAATTAAAAATTAAAAATGTAAAATGAGCAATCAATTTTTAATTTTTAGTTTTACATTTTTAATTGATCTGGTAAGGGTGCAAAGGTGCGGTAAGAGCGCACCAGCAGTATCGAGAGGTGCTGGCTCGGTAAACCCCGGTTGGGAGCAAGGCGATAGGAACTACGGTTGGTCTTTTACCAGTTCCGCTCAACGAGAGCCGCTAGAGGCGTTTGGTAACAAGCGTCCCAGATAGATAACTGCCCTCGCAAGAGAACAGAACCCGGCTTATGTACTGCTCTTTCCCCCTTTTTTTGTGCTGAGTTTAGGAGTTAGGACTTAGTATTTTTCCCCTTCCCCTTTCCCCCTTCCCCCTAATGCCCCTTCCCTACCCACGCCGTCAACGGCAACTCGAAAGTTTAGTCCAAAAATTAGGTTTGTCGCGAGAAGCACCTATCAAGTGGGAACTGCTAGATTTAGCGCTAACTCATCCCACTGTTTCTGATTCGGCGAATTATGAACAACTGGAGTTTGTTGGCGATGCAGTGGTGCGGCTGGTGTCGGCTGTTGTGTTATGGGAAAATTATCCCGATTGTCCAGTAGGGGATTTTGCGGCAATTCGTTCGGTATTAGTGAGCGATCGCATCCTCGCCCAATTGGCCAGAATTTATGGTTTGGAATTATACTTACTAGTTGCGGGTAGTGCTACGGCTGATAAAGTTGGTCAAGAGTCTCGACTGGCAGATGCTTTTGAAGCAGTTTTGGGTGCGCTTTACTTAAGTACTCAAAATCTGGAACTGATCCGCTCTTGGCTAGATCCCCACTTCCAAGAATTAACAACAGAAATTCGCCTCGATCCTGCCAGACTTAATTACAAAGCTGCTCTCCAAGAATGGACTCAGGCGCAATTTAAAGTTTTACCAGAATATCGAGTTGTGGAAGTCACTCAACCGCACCATAATCAAGAACGTTTTATGGCTGAAGTGTGGCTACATGGCAAGAAACTCGGAGAAGGCAAGGGGCGATCAATTAAAACTGCTGAACAAGCCGCAGCTAAAGTAGCTTTTTTAGCAATTCCTAATCCGCAAACACCCTGAGCTTAAAAGACTGACAATTAGCCGATAATCATTTGGTTGTCAGTGGTCATTTGTCCTTCGTCCTTCATACAGTTCGGTTAAGATCCCCCCGCCTGCGGCGACCCCCTTAAAAAGGGGGTAAAAGAGGGTTAAAAGCCCCCCTTAAAAAGTGGAGTTGGGGGAATCTTCAGACATATTAGAACGTTAACCGAATACAAATGACCAAATGACAAATGACAAATGACAAATGACAAATGACAAATAACTAATGACAAACAAAATTAAAATTGCTGTTATCGGAGTTGGGCGTTGGGGAGTGCATCTGCTGCGGAATTTCTTAGCACATCCCCAAGTAGATGTAGTTGCTGTAGTAGATCCCCATCCAGAACGATTAGCGGCGATAAAACAGCAGTTTAATTTAGATGAAAATGTAGTATTGACAACCCAATGGGAAGATTTAAAGAAAGTGCCAGGGTTGACAGGAGTTGCGATCGCAACTCCGGCTACCACCCACTATCCTTTAATTAAAGACTCTCTCCAAAACGGATACCATGTTTTAGCTGAAAAACCGCTAACTCTCGACCCCGCAGAATGTCGGGAACTTTGTGAGTTAGCAGAGCAGCATCATTTAATACTGATGGTTGACCACACTTATTTATTTCACCCAGCAGTTGAGCAAGGGCAAACTGTAGTACAGGCGGGTAAATTAGGTGATTTACGCTACGGCTACGCTACCCGCACCCATTTAGGGCCTGTCCGCCAAGATGTTGATGCGCTCTGGGATTTAGCTATTCACGATATTGCCATCTTTAACGCTTGGCTAGGTCAGCTCCCTGTGAAAGTACAAGCAACGGGTACGGTGTGGCTACAGGGAGCAGGGGAGCAGGGGAGCAGGGGAGCAGAGGGGAAGAAAGATAAAAATTCTCCTCTGTCTCAAGGTTTGGCCGATCTAGTATGGCTAACGCTGACATACCCAGATGGCTTTCAAGCTTATATCCACTTGTGCTGGCTAAATGCTGATAAGCAGCGCCGGCTGGGGATTGTAGGTAGCCTTGGTAGTTTGATTTTTGATGAAATGCTGCGATCGTCACCTCTAACGCTGCTACATGGCGAGTTTGAACAGCAGAGTAATCATTTTATTCCGGTAAATCAAAAGCAGGTAGTGCTGGAATTAGAGCCAGGTGAACCATTGGGGCGAGTTTGCTCTTGTTTTATTGACTCTATCCTCAACAATACTCCCTCAGAGGTTTCATCTGGCTGGGTAGGCACACAGTTAGTAGAAATTCTTGCTGCACTAACAGTATCTCTTGAACAAGGCGGCAAGCCTGTTTTTCTTAACAACTCCTCTCAAGTCTAATTTTCCCCTGAGAATAAACGCCCATTTTACTGCGTAGCGACTGTCTTGAATGTCAAGTGCGATCGTTAACAAAAAACTGGAACTGTGAACATTGACGCAACTGGGGAACGCTGCGCTAGATTCGGTGGTGGCTGGTACGGGCATTGAGATTTTACATAG